>NZ_CP197171.1:3691726-3999370 GCF_052055485.1 Amphibacillus sp. Q70
TTAGTTGGAACAACACCAATGTCATAGAGAAATTTATGCCAAAAACGTGCATACAGCAAATGAAGGACCGCATGTTCTGCCCCACCAATATAAATATCAACAGGTAACCATTCATTTAACAGATCAAAATCAGCAAGTATATCTGCATTATTTGGATCAATAAAACGCATATAATACCAACAGCTCCCTGCCCACTGTGGCATTGTATTGGTTTCACGACGACCTTTCATTCCTGTTTCTGGATCAACAACATTGACCCAATCATCAATATTAGCTAATGGTGATTCACCAGTACCTGATGGTTTGATCTCCGTTGTTTTAGGTAAAACAAGTGGCAGCTCACTTTCATCAACTCCAGTTATTGTTCCGTTTTCCCAATGAATAATTGGGATTGGTTCACCCCAATAACGTTGCCGACTAAAAAGCCAGTCACGCAAACGATAAGTAACTTTTTTCTCACCTTTACCTTCTTTTTCGAGCCATTGAATCGTTTGATTAATTGCAGTCTCTTTGTTTAAACCATCAAGAAAGCCAGAGTTTATATGTTTTCCATCTCCAGAATAGGCTTCAATTTCTACATTACCGCCTTCTAAAACTGGAATAATTTCTAAATCAAAAGTCTTAGCAAATTCATAATCACGTTGATCATGAGCCGGAACAGACATAATCGCCCCTGAACCATAACTAATTAAGACATAGTCAGCTATCCAGATTGGAATTCTTTTATTATTAATAGGGTTAATCGCATAGGCTCCTGTAAAAACTCCTGTTTTTTCTTTAGCTAAGTCTGTTCGTTCTAAATCACTTTTCGTTTTGACTTTTTCAAGATAATTGTTAACAGCTGTCGCTTGCTCTTCTGTGACAATTTTTCCAACAAGAGGATGCTCTGGTGCTAATACAGCATAGGTTGCACCAAATAATGTATCTGGACGTGTTGTAAAGACAGTAAAATCATCCTCATGACCATCAATATCAAAAATAACATTAGCGCCTTCTGATCGTCCAATCCAGTGACGTTGCATGTCTTTAATACTTTCTGGCCAATCAAGCTCTTCTAAGTCTTCAAGTAAACGATCAGCATAAGCTGTAATACGGAGCATCCACTGTTTCATTGGCTTTCGCTCTACCGGATGCCCTCCTCGTTCACTCACCCCATCAATGACTTCTTCATTAGCCAACACAGTTCCCAAAGCAGGGCACCAATTAACAGGAACTTCATCAATATAGGCTAAGCCTTGCTCATACAATTTTAGGAAAATCCATTGTGTCCATTTATAATAGTTCGGATCTGTTGTACTAATTTCACGATCCCAATCATAAGAAAATCCTAATTCTTGAATTTGTCGTTTAAATGTTTCAATGTTCTTTTCAGTAAATTCAGCTGGATCATTTCCTGTATCAAGGGCATATTGTTCAGCTGGTAACCCAAAAGCATCCCATCCCATTGGATGTAATACTTCATAGCCTTGCATCCGCTTCATACGTGATAAAATATCAGTTGCTGTATAACCCTCTGGATGACCAACATGTAATCCAGCTCCTGATGGATACGGAAACATGTCCAGTGCATAGAATTTTTCTTTCTTTGATTGACTATCTGTTTTAAATGTTTTGTTTGTTAGCCAATACTGACTCCATTTTGTTTCAATTTCCTTATGATTAAATACCATGAGATTGATCCTCCTCCATATTTTCAACTTTCATAATCAATTTTCCAAGAACATCAGTTCGTGAATAATAAAAAAAATCCTCATCCCAAAAATGGGACGAGAATTTCCCGCGGTACCACCCAAGTTTAACACCACTAATTAGTGTTCACTTTATCTCTTTAACGCAGAATACGGCGATTACTACTATTCGTTCACAATCGCGACCTCAAAAGGTGAGTTCATAATAGGTAAGGATAACTTCCAGCAATCGTTATCTCTCTTAAACTTACCGATGTTACTACTATTCCTTCTCATTGTCGTTCCTTTTATTTAACAGTATTTTAAGGAAATACTTGTTGTTTGTCAAGTATAGCTTGAAAGGCAGGTGAATCAAGTTATTGTAGAAGGGAATCTTTGCCTCTTAAATGTCCCAAATTACAAAACCGATATGGATGATGAATAATCCATCAACCCAACACGATCAGGATTTAGTTACTGATTTTAGTGTGTAAAAGCTAGGTAGTTATTATATTTATTTTTTTGCTCATATTTTCAACCCTACTGGTTTAGCAAGACATACTTACTAAAAATTAGGGTTAGAAAGATATCTTTTAAATATGAAAGGTTAGATTATATTTTTAAAAAGTTATAAGTTATCACAGTGTAACTGACTACCCGACAAAAACACCACGCCTTGGGACTGGGGCTCAGAATAAGAAAAAACTTTTTCTTGCACGATCAAAGAAATAAAAGATTATATTGGCGATCGTCTAAGTCAAACGATGGCATTCGCCAGAAAGACTTGGCGATGTGCCAAGTCTTTCTAAACATTGGAAATACTAAAGCAGCCTTAATTAGTGCAATTACTTGCTCCACTCAAAAAATTTATACCTCGAAAAACCCCCACTTAATGAAGTTCCACTTTATTAGACCATTTCTTCTGTAAGAAAAAGAGCGAGCAACATATATATAATGACATTGCTAGGCAGTATAAAAAACAGTACTCTAACAAGGTTACTTGATATTCCGAAAAATTGAGCAATCCCACCACATACACCAAATATAACTTTGTCATTACGTGATCTTCTAAGTTTTCTACCCACTTAATATCCCCCCTACTCATTAGAAAAATTTACTTTCACTCACTAGCACATGGATGTGCTGGTTTCGACGTTCCCATAGGACAAGGAAAGCTTCGGAACGATACATCGCACGAAAAAAATGGAGCTTTATTTTCGAGGAAGTGGGGAACTTAGTCGAAGACCTTTGAAGTGTTCAGTTTACTTATACTTAAAACGCTAAAATCTCTGCTTCATAAAATAGCATTTTCGCTGAAATTTCAAAATTTTCAAGTATAAATAATTCAATAAACTCGTTACTATCCTAATAACGATTATATATGAATAACCATGGAAAATAAAGTGGTCATTGAAAGACATCACTCGTGCTTATTCAACGAGCCTATGTTAAAATGACCAAAGAAAATTTATTTTAATGAAGGAGTTCTTAATTGTGAAAAACCCATTTCCATATTCATTTGATCAAAAACGATACCACTCATGGAATTATCATTTAAAAAATATTTTCGGTGAAAAAATATTCAAAGTAGCTTTAGATGGTGGCTTTGACTGTCCAAACCGAGATGGTACTGTCGCTCACGGAGGATGTACCTTCTGCTCTGCTGCTGGAAGTGGTGATTTTGCTGGTGATCGAAATGACGATTTAATCACTCAATTTAATGAAGTGAAAGATAAAATGCACCTTAAATGGCCAAATGCAAAATATATGGGCTATTTCCAAGCTTATACGAATACCCACGCGCCTGTTGAGGAACTGAGGGAAAAATATGAATTGATTTTACGACAGGACAATGTTGTTGGTTTATCAATTGGGACACGACCAGACTGTTTGCCAGATGATGTTGTTGAATATTTAGCTGAATTAAATGAACGAACTTATCTGTGGGTTGAACTCGGTTTACAAACAATGCACCAATCTACATCAGACCTAATTAATCGGGCACATGATATGCAATGTTATTTGGACGGAGTTGAAAAGCTTCGGAAGCATAACATTAATGTTTGTTCACATATTATTAACGGACTGCCTGGTGAAGACTATCATATGATGATGGAAACAGCCAAAGCCGTAAGTGAGATGGACGTCCAAGGTATAAAAATTCATATGATGCATCTCTTAAAAGGGACCCCGATGGTCAAGCAATACGAAAAAGGCTTGCTTCAATTTATGACGAAGGAGCAGTATATCGAATTGGTTGTTGATCAGCTTGAGATTTTACCACAAGAAATGATTATTCATCGAATTACTGGGGATGGGCCTCCTGAATTATTGATTGGTCCCATGTGGAGCATGGATAAGTGGGAAGTTTTAAATGCGATTGATGCTGAATTACTTAAACGAAATAGTTATCAAGGTAAATACTATAACCAGCTTCCGACTATATTATCATGTTAAAACGTGTCATTCCATATGCACATGAATTAATTCAGTGTGCTGTCAAGCCGGGAGACGTTGTGATTGATGCAACATGCGGAAATGGGCATGATACTGTTATGCTTTGCCGAGCAACTGGAGAACACGGAAAGGTCTATGCCTTTGACATTCAGCTCGAAGCAATTGAACAAACAAAGCAAAAGCTCCAATCAGAATCTTTAGCTAATGTTCAATTGATCCATGATGGACACCAGCATCTAAATCAATATCTTGCTCAAGAAGATCATGGTAGAATTACCGCCGCAATCTTTAATTTAGGTTATTTACCTGGTAGTGATAAAACGATTATTACCAAACCAGCTGAGACACTCTCAGCTATTGACCAAATCATTTCCCATTTAAAACCCGGAGGAATCATTGTATGTGTAGTCTATCATGGACATCCAGGAGGAGAAGTTGAAAAAGCTACCTTATTAAATCATTTATCACAGCTTGAACAAAGAGAATTTAATGTCCTTCAATATGGTTTCATCAATCAAAAAAATAAGCCACCTTTTATATTAGCCATCGAGAAGAAACAGACCGATTAAGTAAATTTACTTAATCGGTCTGTTTTTATAGCGATAGAACGATTTGATAACATAATAAAAAAAGTAAGATCTAACTCCCCCTGCCTTTAATAAAGTATTTCTTATTTCTTTACCATTATTTACATCATTGATTTTTGAATCAGCTAAATATAAAGCAATTAGTCCTTGATAAACAAGACGATGAAAATGGGCATCAGGTAAATCAGCAACTGCATTCTTTGTTTGCCTAATAAAATAAAAGAAGCGCTCCTTCAACTTGTCCTGGTTAGGGTAATAAAAACAAAAGTTTAAATCACCTTCCATTAAATCCTCTTCTTGATCAATTAAATAATCGAGTAATATATGCAAACCTTGTAAATAGGGAAAATAGCCATTGTAAACCTTTTCCACGTCGATTTCATTTAACTTTTTCTGTTTTAACCCATAGCTGACCAGACAAAAAATCGTTAAAGTCGATCCTGTTGATGCCGCATACTCATACCAAGTTAAGCTCGAGTCCGAAAGTTCTGCCTTATCAAATAAAGCCTTTAATCGATCAACTCGTTCATTCGGGTTTACATGTTTATTTACTTGTAAATCGATATAACTGGAAGTAAGTCTAAGCAGGTACTTTTTTAACAATGGATCATTCTTTATTTGTCGTAAGTATTTTTGACAAACCAAGACAAGATCACTTAAATAACCACCATCATTTTGATCCTGCCGATATTGATAATAATTCGGTTGATCTTCTGATAGCTTAACGGCATTTAGCATGGATTGGTGTAAAGAGCGAAAATCAGCTGCATCAAGCGAATCACTTCGATCGCAAAGATTGTCCAAATAGTCACTGATGGTTTGATAAGCAACAATAAAGGAAACCGCTTCCCGCCAATGATCACCTGCTAAAACAGCGTAGATACTACCCCCTTGGCAATGAAATGCTTTTGACTCAATACTCATCAGGGCTTGATTTCGTAAAGCTGAATTAGGAATTTTGCTTGCTTTATCTTGCCAATAACTGAGCTCTTGATTAACAGCTGGTATAATTATTTTCAAAGCTGTTTTTGCTAATTTAGTGGCAGATCGATAACTATTTTCATTCATAATTTTCGCTCCATTTTCAAATCAGATTGATCGTCCATTACTTATGACTAAAATGGCATGACTCTAAGCCAGTTTGTTAAATTGCGGAAAGGTATTCCTTAAAAACAATTTAACTGTTTATCTTACAGCTTATCATATCCATTAATTGCTATTTTATTCTTGAGAGTTAATCCGTTGATTAGTAAACTATTAGAAAAGCTAAGGCTTTATTTCCACAAGCTTGTGGTAACTTCGATATTCCCACAGATGTGGGAGTTAGTCAAAGATCTTTAAGTGTGGTGGTAAACCAGGCTTTTCTAGCGATGTAAATGCTAAAGCAGCTTTTCTATCCTTCAAAAAAGAGACCAGCTGGTCCCTTTTGATTAATGATTATCATGATAGTTAACCGATAAAACGAAACTTCAATCAGTGAGGGTTTTACGAAAGATTTTCTGTGATAAATGCTTTGATTTCGTCTACTTTATCTACTCGTTCCCAAGGAAATTCAACATCTGTACGACCAAAGTGGCCATATACAGCCGTTGGTTTAAAAATAGGATGGCGCAATTTCAGCATGTTAATGATTCCTGCTGGACGCAAATCAAATAATTGACCTACTGCTTCAACTAATTTTTCTTCACTTACTTTTCCTGTTCCGAACGTATTAATTGAAATCGACACCGGCTGGGCGACACCAATTGCATAAGCTAATTGAACCTCACAAGCTTCCGCCAGTCCCGTTGCCACAATATTTTTAGCAACATAACGAGCGGCATAGGAAGCTGAACGATCAACTTTTGTTGCATCTTTTCCACTAAAGGCCCCTCCTCCATGACGGGCATAGCCACCATAAGTATCAACAATTATTTTACGTCCTGTTAAACCCACATCACCTTGAGGTCCACCAATAACAAAACGGCCAGACGGATTGATAATGAACTTTGTCTCATCATCCAAAAGTTCAGTTGGAATAACTGGGTAAATAACATGTTCCTTAATATCCGCTTGAATTTGTGGTAATTTTATTTCTGCATGGTGCTGTGTAGAAATGACAACTGTGTCAATTCGAATCGGTTTATTGTCTTCATCATACTCAACAGTGACTTGTGTTTTGCCATCTGGACGAAGATAATCAATAGTCCCATCTCTTCGTACATCAGTGAGCCGCTTCGAAAGCTTATGTGCTAATGAAATCGGTAAAGGCATCAGTTCGGGTGTTTCATTATTAGCATAGCCAAACATGAGGCCTTGATCACCTGCTCCAATAGCTTCAATTTCTTCATCACTCATTTTTCCTTCACGTGCTTCTAAAGCTCTATTTACACCACCTGCAATATCTGATGATTGCTCATCAATTGCTGTCAATACCGCACATGTTTCATAATCAAAACCATATGTAGCATCTATATAACCAATATCTTTAATTGTTTGACGAACAATTTTTGGAATATCAACATAAGTTGATGTTGTGATCTCGCCTGACACCAGAACTAATCCTGTTGTAACTGTCGTTTCACAAGCAACCCGAGCGAGTGGATCCTTAGCTAAAATAGCATCAAGCACGGCATCTGATATTTGATCACAAATTTTATCTGGATGACCCTCGGTTACCGATTCTGATGTGAATAATCGACGATTTACAGTCATTCTATCATTTCTCCCTTTTCTATGACACTCTTGTGTGCCTGTCTTTTTATTTACAGTGAGGTCATTTTTTAATCATTCTTTTATCATAACATAAATTTGTGACACATTTCCTCGTTTACTGTAAGATTTTTTTAAGATTGAGCAAGCAACTATCAAACGAAACTACAATCAGTGGGGTTAGAGCTACAGGCTGTAAGTCATGCAGGTCTTTTCGATGGAGTGAGTAATCGCAACTCTAGATATTGTCATAGGATACGGACGGTTATCTGTGATAAATAGGAATCATCTATTTTACAGTTTTACCATCATTTTATTCAGAATGATTTATCCTTCTCCGATAATTGGCTCATACAGCACATACCTACTCCATCATGCATAATCTAAATAAAAAGCATGATGAAAAGGGTGTATTTATTATGATAAAACGATTTCGTTTGGTCGGTTTTCTTATACCATTGTTTCTCTTATTCAGTTGTTCTCATTCAGCTGATCTGACCGAAGTCAAAATTGCGGAAGTGACACGCAGTATTTTTTATGCTCCACAGTATGTAGCACTTGAACTCGGTTACTTTGAAGAAGAGGGATTAGACGTTGAGCTTCAAACGATTGCCGGCGGTGATAAAGTAATGATTTCATTACTATCTGATAATACAGATATCGGTTTAGTCGGAGCTGAGACATCAATTTATGTTGCAAGCCAAGGTTCAGATGATCCAATTGTTAATTTTGCTCAACTTACAGAAACAGATGGAACCTTTCTTGTTTCAAGGGAGGAAGTTGAGGATTTTTCCTTTACTGACTTAGTTGGAACAGAATTCTTAGGTCAACGAGTAGGCGGAATGCCTCAAATGGTTGGTGAGTATGTGTTAAAAATACATGATATTGATCCACAAAACGATTTAAATTTAATTCAAAATATTGATTTTGCTAACGTGGCGTCTTCCTTTTTAGGAGGAGTTGGCGATTATGTTCAATTATTCGAGCCAACGGCTAGTCAATTTGAACAAGATGGCGTTGGTCATATTGTCGCTTCATTTGGAGAAGAATCTGGTCAAGTACCTTACACTGTATTTATGGCAAAGGATACTTTTTTAACAGAAAATCCAGATACAATCTTACAATTCACACGGGCGATTTATCGCGCTCAACAATTCGTTCAAACAAGTGAACCGACTGAAATTGCTGAAATTGTTCAGCCGTTTTTTCCAGATACAGAACTAGAATTATTGACAAATTCAGTTGAACGCTATCAAG
The DNA here is from genome assembly GCF_052055485.1 of Amphibacillus sp. Q70. Classification (GTDB taxonomy): domain Bacteria; phylum Bacillota; class Bacilli; order Bacillales; family Amphibacillaceae; genus Amphibacillus. Next base: position 3,700,386 of record NZ_CP197171.1, read on the forward strand.
CACAAGGATCCTACGCAGCAGATCCACTTCTTGAAGAATCAATGTGGGAACACTTAAAGGTAATCATGGATGAAGCTGGAGAACTGCCTGCAGACATCCCTTACCAAGATTTGGTTAACACTGAATTTGCCGAGGAAATTATCAATGAATAAGGGGGGTTTTTCATTTGAGTTATTTAGAGTTAGCGTCAATTTCTCACTATTATTTTAGTGAAAAGAATGCAACTCATGCGCTTGGTAATATTTCATTTTCAATTGAAAAAGGGAGCTTCACTTCATTGTTAGGACCTAGCGGGTGCGGTAAAACAACTTTACTCTCTATAATTGCTCAATTAATTAAACCGACAGAGGGAACGGTTAAATTAAATGAGATACCACTTGATCAACAACAGTCTTCAATTGGCTACATGCTACAACAAGATTACTTATTTCCTTGGAAAACGATTTTAGCCAATGTTTGTATTGGACCTAAGATTCAGAGGACACTCAATGATCAAGATTATCAAAGAGCCAAAAACCTCCTAAGTAAAATCGGCTTATCTGATGTTGCACATCAATATCCTGATCAACTTTCTGGAGGAATGAGGCAGCGCGTTGCCTTAGCTAGAACCTTAATGACGGATCCCGCACTTTTTTTACTCGACGAGCCCTTTTCTGCACTAGATTATCAAACAAAGCTTATCCTTGAAGACTTTGTCCTTGATCTGTTAAAAGAATATCAAAAAACATCTATTTTAGTGACACATGATATTGGTGAAGCCATTGCAATGAGTGATGATATTTATATCATGAATCGTAAACCAGGAACTATCCATCTTCACGTTGAAGTTCCCGATCCAGTTCGCGCTCTTTCTCCATTCGAAGCACGCAAACATCCACAATATCAAGAGCTTTTCGATTTTATTTGGAAGGAGATGACTAACCTTGAATCAGAAGACCCAATCAATTCATCCACTTTATGATCTGTTTTTACAGCAATTAACTAAGGAAAAACGTCTAGTCAGATATGCGCAACTCTTTATCTTTATCGCTTTTTTCCTTTTTTGGGAAATTAGTAGTCGATTAAATTGGATTGACCCACTTATTTTTAGTGCTCCATCACGAGTCGGTCAGCTCATGGTTGAAAATCTCCTCAACGGTTCGCTTTGGTACCATATGCGAATCACTGTTTTTGAAACTTTAGCTGGTTTTTTAATCGGAACCTTAGTTGGCATTTTATTAGCCTTTCTACTTTGGTACTCTAAGCGTTTTTCTAATATCATCGATCCATATCTTGTCGTTTTTAACGCCTTACCTAAAGTTGCTCTAGGTCCGATTATCATTGTTGCACTCGGACCTGGCTATGGCTCAATTATTACAATGGGGGCAATTATTTGTGTCATTGTTTCTGCCCTTGTTATTTACAATGGTTTCTATTCAGTTGATGCGAATTACCTTAAAGTCCTAAGCAGTTTCGGTTCATCAAAATGGCAAAATTTCACTGAAGCTGTTTTACCTAGCACATTACCAACCATTATTTCTACTTTTAAAGTCAATGTTGGCTTATCTTGGGTTGGAGTTATTGTCGGGGAATTTTTAGTTGCTTCAAAAGGACTTGGCTATATAATTGTCTATGGTTTTCAGGTTTTTAATTTTACCTTAGTACTCTATAGCCTCGTTTTAATTGCTTTTGCCGCAGCTTTAATGTATCAAGGTGTAGCTTATTTTGAAAAATGGTTGTTGAAAAAAGTACACTAATGATAAGAGCTTGAGACATAGCAAAAAGCTGACTCAAAAGATAAACAGTAAATGTTTAAAACTTTAAATTGTCATTTCAAACAAATAGGAGCTGTTGCAAAATGACAGCTCCTTTAATATCATGTCTATGTTTGGAATTAGCGAGGCTATGCTTGAAAAAAATGATTTTACGCTCGGAAGTAGTGAGTCTATGTTCGAAAGCTTCGAATTGATGTTCACAGCTAGCGGTTTCACATGACCAATTCCTATTGGCATGTATTGCTAGAATGTCAATCCATATAATGCTCCCTTTTCACAACATAGGGACTGTTACACAAGATATTTTTTATTGTGCAACAGCCCCTATTCTATGGTTAATCTATGTTGTCCCAGCCCTTTTAATCATTTAAAAAAAGTTGCGTAATTCTGTTTAAACTATGTTTCACAATATCATCTTTCATAATAAAACTAAACGTCCGTTGATGCTTCAAATTATTAGGTAATTCTTCTAATAAAACGGGGCCTTCCGTTTCATAATAAGTCGGTTGCTCGATTAGCTCACTAATCTCAGCGAAGTAAATATTTTTATCGACTTGGTCACCCTTACCCTCTACATGATACTGACCAAGATAATGAATAGCCTTTACCGTGGCACCTGTTTCTTCCTTTACTTCTCTAATACCTGCTTGTTCAGCTGTTTCATTATCTTCAACTTTTCCACCTGGGAACTCTAATCCTCTGGTTTTATGCTTGGTTAATAACCATTTTTCTTGATATCGACAAATAACAAGAACATGTCTTGGCATTTTTGAAAAAGGATGCCATTCAAAAGAAAGCATCACTTTGTTATTGTAATAATCATGAAAAACATGCATTCTCATCGCTACTTTCAAATAATATCTAATTGTTCCTCATTTACAGGTGGATATTCTACCCTAACAATTCGCCAGTCTTCTTGATATGAAAACTCTATTTCTATTTGATAAACACCATATAAATCAAGTTCATTTTCTTGTTTGACAATAACATTGCCATTTTCAAGCTCATCCATTTCATATGGCTCTCCTGCTATAAACCATGGAGGCAACTCAGTCGGAACAATGTAAAGTCCATCTTCAAATTCTTCGAAATAAAAATCTATATAGGGTTCAACAGCTTCCTTGGTTATCACATCATTAAACTGATTTATTAAGGCTTCTTTTGATGATACACCCTTCACCTTATAATCTTCGTCAATATCTTGAAGCAAAATATCAATAAAAGACTCTGTTTTTTCAATGATAATTTCTTCTGTTAGAGGAAGTTGTTCAACCGTCTTATTCCATTGTACAATATCTTCCTTCATCATGATAGAGTTATTCGCATATTGAGCTTGACTATAAACCTGTTCTTTTTCTCCTGCTTCAATATTTTTATTTATTGGTGACTGATAAGAAAATAAAAGCAGACCAATGATGATTATGGTCAAACCTGTTAGAAAAGTTGATAATTTATACTGCTTCATTTCCTCACCTCCAATTGATGTTGTAAGTTTAATCTACCACTCATGCCCATTTATTAAACCTACTTGTTTAAAATTTAATTCAATTGAGATTAAGTCACTAAAATAAAATTCCACTTCCATGTTTGGGATTATCAGTACCCTTACTCGTTTATCACGTAGCCCTGAGTAGCTCTCCTTTTCAATTGATGGATCAAAAAGATCACAACACATCAACTAAATATATCATTTGTTTTAATCTTCGGAAACAGAAAAACATCTCTTATATTCACTTTGATCGTTCGAACGAAGTTCCTATTCAAATTGTATTCTTCCCTGCCTGATTCAAGGAAAAGTAAAAAGAGCCCTGATTATTGAAATCAATTGGCTCCTAATATCTAATCGTTTAATTAAATCTCGCACTTTTTTGTTTGATCCAAGGTTTCAGTTTAATAAAAAGTGGAACAAATAAAGCAGAAACAATGACCCCTTTGACTAGGTTAAACGGAACAACACCTACAAATATTGTGCTTAGCATTACGCCGCTTGACATCTCGCCCCAGTTCATGATTGTGCTATAAATCGGTAGTAGGACATAATAATTTAATACGCCCATAGCAATTGTCATAATAATTGTGCCTGCTACAAGCCCAGAAACAAGGCTTTTGCGTCCTTTGAATTTGTGATAAACCATAGCAATTGGGATAACAAAGGTTATACCTGCAACGAAATTAGCAAGTACTCCAACTGGATCGGCTGCACCAGTAAAAAGTAAATAGAGTACATTTTTAATCAGTTGAACAACCACACCTGCCATCGGTGAGAATATTAACGCCGCTAATAGGGTCGGTACTTCACCAAAGTCTATTTTTAAATACGGTGGAAGAAACGGTAATGGAAAATTTAAAAATAATAAAACCATAGAAATCGTGCCAAATAGTGATAAAATGATAAGTTTTAATAAGCGTGATGATTGATTTTTCATATCAACATCCTCCTTCATCTTTTTTCATATCGATTTAAATCTTAAATTGATGAAGGGAGAGTAATTTCCTTGATATTGTAGAGATTAACTTAACTCGTAGTCTTGGTAGCAGAAGCCTAAAGTTAACTTATACTATCATCGCTGAAAAGTTGAAACTCTTTGCTAGTAAAATAAAAAATCCTAAAGCAAGAGGGCTTTAGGATTTAAGGCATCAAGGAATAAAATGGTAAATAAACCATATTACTCTTAATCTTCTCCCATCCAGACTCTAACTGTCGGTTCTGGACTTACACCAGATCAACCGCTTAAACAAGCGGGTCACGGACTTACAACATGAGAGTTGCTCACCGTCGGTCGGGAATTACACCCTGCCCCGAAGATTAAATCGATATTCATTTAATTACAGTATAGTCTATTATAAATTATTTGTGAAGGGTTTTGCATGAACTTTTTTCACAAATTTATAGCTAAGGATTATTTAAATATATCAGGAAACAAATTATAATAACCCTAGCTAGATTATTCATACAATAAACATCATAATCTAGAAGTGCTACGTTTTATGCGGACAAGTACTTCGGATGAGGAAAGTTCAATCAATGGGAGATAGACCTACAGGATGTAGCTCATGCAGATGTTTCCGGTGGGACGAGTAACCGCAGCAATGTTGTCAGGTTAATAAAATCGATTAAGTAAATCCATTTCAAAATGATAAATAGCATGCTAAGATTCAAATATTAAGAATCGGTGCTTTCCACTACAGGTGGATGCTTTCCGCGGAGATGGGGGTCTATAGGACGTAGATCATGCAGGTGTTGCCACAGGACGTGGCGAACTTAACCTGCTTTCAGCTAACTTTTGTAGCCTAATGCGCTACAAAAGTGGATCTTCAACTCATCCTCGAAAATAAAAGGCGATTTTCTTCGTGCGATGTCTCGCTGACGTAGCTTTCCTTGTCTTATTTCCGCTGGAGTCACCACCTTTCGTTCCAATCACCTAAGTGGGTCTGTTGTATGAGTGAATTCTATTTTAATTTGGTTTATATTGATTTGTATTTTCTTCCATTCAAATAAGAAAATGATGGAATGGAATCGAGTATCAACTTTAATACAAATGAAAGTAAAACCAGCTAGCGAAGGAAAAACACGCAGACTCCTCGAAAATAAAAGGCCATTTTCTTCGAGCGATGTTTCGCTGACGATGCTTTCCTTGTCCTGTGGGAAAAGCGTGAGCTTGAGATCCACTTTGACAAGTGTTTTTTGCTTGGCAAAGTTAGCTCAAGGCAGGCTAACTTCGTCACGTCCTGTGACAAAGCCTGGGACTGCGATTACTCGCCCCACCGAAAACATTTGCATGACCTACGTCCTGTACGCCTCCACGCCCACGGAAAGCGTAGTGTTTTTCCGTAGCGCTCGTGTTAACCTGACAACATTGGTCAAGTCTTTTTGATGGGGTGAGTAATCGCAGCCCTAGATGTTATTACAGGATGTGGCGGTTTTAGTCTGCATCCTCTTTACTCCCACTGATTGGGATTGGTTCTCAATCCCTCCATTATATTCGAGGCATAAAGCCAACTCAAAAGTACCATTCAATTATTTACCTAATCTTCTAATGGATTTAAGTTTTCTTCACCTGTTAACTGAGCAATGCATTCAACAAGTAAATCAATTTCCTGATTGATATCCTGTATACTGACTGTTTCAACTGGTGAATGCATGTAGCGAAGGGGTAAAGATACTAAAGCAATAGGGACTCCTTTTCCCGTTAAACGCATTCGATCCGCATCTGTTCCCGTGTATCGCGGTGTTAATTCATATTGAATAGGTATAGCTAAGTTTTTAGCGGTATTTTCCAGCCAGCTATTTATTTTCCGATTAATAGGTGCACCTTTAGCTATGACCGGCCCACCTTCTAATTTGACATTACCAAATTTATTTCGATTAACATTCGGATGATCTGTTGCAAAAGTAACATCACAAGCAAGTGCCATCGACGGTTCAATACCTGCTGCTGCAAAATAAGCACCACCCATATTGGTTTCCTCATTGACTGTACTCGCTGCATAAACACCAACCTTCACATCTCGATCAGCCAATTTGCGTAAAACTTCAGCAACGATAAAAGCTCCTGTCCGATTATCAAGACCACGTCCTGAAATATAACGATCCATTAGAATGTCTGGTGCGCGATCGTAAACAACCAAATCACCGATCTGAACAAATTCTTCAATCTCTTGTTTTGATTTTGCACCACAATCAATAAATAGATCTTCCAATCCAAAGTCACCTTTAATACCGCCATGGTGTTGAGCATTTACACCAATCACTCCAGCTACTTCTTTCCCGTACCCTTGTACTTTTACCTTCATACCTACAGCTGCTTTTGCGTTCACTCTTCCTACTTCATCAAAAAACAAAAAGCCGTCCTCATCTATTCGATTAATAACTAAAGCAATTTCATCACAATGCCCTGCGAGTAAAATTTTGAAATCGGCTTCTTTGTTTAATACACCTATTGCGTTTCCAGCATGATCCGTTATGATTTCATCAGCAAAATCCTTAACATAATTGATCCATTTCTTTTGGATAGCTACTTCCATACTTGATGGCGAAGGTGTGTGTAATAATTCTAATAAAAAATCTTGATTTTCTAGCGTCATTTGTAAATCTCCTTTTAAACTATTCATATCGTAACAATCCTTTGGCTGAAAAGAGAAGGGACAAACGGATTAACTCCATTGTCCCGAACGAATAAAAAAGCCTATTGGTAAACATATCATGTGTCACCAACAAGCTTTTGCAAAATTACAGACGTTTTTCTAATGCTTCTTTTTCTTTTTCAAAGCCTGGTTTACCAAGTAAAGCAAACATGTTTTTCTTATAGGCTTCTACACCTGGTTGATCAAATGGATTGACACCAAGTAAATAACCACTAATTGCACAAGCTTTTTCAAAGAAATAAGCAATGTAACCAAATGTATAAGCGTTTAATTCTGGTAAATGAACAATTAAATTAGGGACTTGACCATCTGTATGGGCAAGCATTGTTCCTTGATAAGCTTTTTCATTTACAAAGCCAATCGTTTGACCTGCAAGATAATTTAAACCATCAAGGTCTTGTGCCTCTTCTTCCAATGTTAGATCATGCTTAGGTTTCTCAACATGTAAAACTGTTTCAAAAAGATCACGTCGTCCCTCTTGAACATATTGACCTAGTGAATGCAAATCAGTTGAGAAGTTAGCTGATGATGGATAGATCCCTTTAAAATCTTTTCCTTCACTTTCGCCAAATAATTGTTTCCACCATTCAGCAAAATATTGTAGCGCTGGCTCATAGTTGATTAACATTTCAATGGTTTTTCCCTTATTGTAAAGGATATTACGAATCGCAGCATATTGGTAAGCAGGGTTTTTATCAAGATCTGGATCAGCCAATTCTGTTTGTGCCTGATAAGCTCCTTCCATCATTGCGTCAATGTCAACACCACTTGCTGCAATTGGCAATAGACCAACAGCTGTTAAAACTGAATAACGCCCGCCAACATCATCAGGAATAACAAAGCTCTCATAGCCTTGCTCATTTGCTAATGTTTTTAAGGCACCTTTCTCACGATCTGTCGTCGCATAGATACGTTGTTTAGCTTCTTCAACACCATATTTTTCTTCAAGATATTTACGGAAAATTCGGAAAGCAATTGCAGGCTCAGTAGTTGTCCCACTTTTTGAAATCACGTTAATCGAAACATCTTTACCTTCTAGTAAATCAAATAAATCCTTCATATATGATGAACTAATGCTATTCCCCACAAATATAACCTGCGGAGTTTGGCGCTTTTCTTGTGGTAAAATATTGTAGAATGAATGATTTAACATTTCAATTGCCGCACGTGCACCTAAATAAGATCCACCAATTCCAATCACTAATAAGATATCAGAGTCTGATTTAATCTTATCAGCAGCTTGTTTAATTCGAGCAAATTCTTCTTTATCATAGTTTTCTGGAAGGTCAACCCAACCGAGAAAGTCATTACCCGCTCCTGTTTTATTATGTATCATTTCATGTGCCAATTTTACAGGTTCTTTTAAATACTCTAATTCATGTTCTCCAAAGAATGATAGAGCTTTCTCGTACTCTAAACGTACATGTGTCATTTGATTACCTCCATTTTTTTATTAGAAAAACTCGCTTTCGCATACTTACATACGGATGTACTGGTTTCGACCTTTCCATTAGATACGAGGGAATTAGTCAAAGACCTTTTGAAAGCGTTAGTTTTACTTATACTAATCATTTTAAAACTTCCATTTTGTCGAATAACTCCTTTAAGATTGGAGCTTGGAATAAAAACACTTATTCTAACAATTATGAAAGCTTTACTACTTTCCTTAATGCGTTTACTCGTCCCAGCGAATATATTTACTGCAATTATACACTTTTCCAATGTGCCAAAAAATATTACTATCCTTAAGATACAGAATCGAAGAGATGAAATCAAGTAAGAATATTGGAAAAACTCATATTCACTTGTATTTAGCGCACAATATATTGATTTGACTTAGGCTTTGTTCGTAACTAGTTTTAACTATTTCAAGGGTATTTGTTTGGTAAAAAACAAATACCAGATCAAGCGTAATAAGCTATGACCTGGTATGCTTTAAGACATTATTTATCTTGTTCTGATTGCTTTAACCACTCACTAAGTTTATCTTTTAAAGTGTTAAAACCTTGTTCTTCTTGATTTTGTGAAGCATTTGATTTTTGTGCTTTTGCTTTTGCTTTGGGTGCTTCTTCTGTCGCACGAATAGATAATGAATACTTATTTTTTTCTTCATCAATTGAAAGTATTTTAACATTTACTTCGTCACCCACAGTAATAAATTCATTAATATCTTTAACAAACCCGTGAGTAACTTCAGAAATATGAACAAGTCCCTGGATTTCATTATCTAATGCAACAAATGCACCATATGGTTGAACGCCAGTTACCTTTCCTGTTAATACCTGACCTTCTGTAAATTTTTCTGACATAATAACAACTCCTATTTTGATTTGACAAATCGATAACGACCGTTGAGTCATTGGATTCACCGGATTATTTTATACACAATTATTTATTTTACCATATATCATGATTAATCGACAAGATATTTAAGTTGCTGAGTTAAAACCACAGCTAAAATAATTCAATGAATTCGATTAGAGTTGGCAATATGATATAATGCATAACAAATTAAATTATGTAAAAGTGCAAAAGGAGTCGAAGGAAAAATGGCAAATTTTGAATCTCTACCCAACCGGAAAGGTACACGATCAGTTAAATGGGATCGATTAGAAGAAATGTTTGGTTCAAAAGATGTGCAACCAATGTGGGTTGCGGATATGGATCTGGAAATTGCTGAACCAATTAAAACTGCTCTAAGCGAGCGAATTAATCATGGGATTTTCGGATATACCGTTACTGATGAGCAACTAAATGACACTGTCCGGAAATGGTTAGTCAAACAACACAACTGGGATATTGATCCTGGCTGGCTAATCTATAGTCCTGGTGTCCTTCAAACCATTCATATGACAATTTTAACCCAAACAAATCCTGGTGATAAAGTTTTAATTCAAACGCCTGTTTATCACCCTTTTCATAGTATTATTAAAAGTCATCAAAGAGAATTAGTTACAAATCCACTGATTTATCAAAACAAACGATACACCATTGATTTTGAGGATTTAGAAGAAAAATTTAAGACAGGCATTAAGGTTATGCTTTTCTGCAGCCCGCATAACCCTGTTGGTCGTGTTTGGTTGAAAGAAGAATTAACCCACATATTAGAGCTTGCTGAAAAGTATAAGGTGTTAATTATTTCAGATGAAATTCATGCTGATCTTATTTATGATCCATTTAAACATATCCCTTTAGGATCACTTGACTCAGCAATTAGCGAACAGATTATTTCTTGCTTTTCACCAACTAAAACATTTAATTTAGCTGGTCTACAAGCATCGTATGCAGTCATTCCTGATCAGGAATTGCGCAATGAAATACTAGCATCATTTGCTAAATATGGATTGAATTCATTAAATACATTAGGCATTACCGGCTTAGAAGCTGCTTATCAATACGGTGAGGAGTGGCTTGAACAGCTTAAGCAATTACTCAAAATAAATCGCAAGCTCGTTGAGGATACCTTTACCAACCGAGAGGAAATTGATGTCGTTCATGCTGAAGGAACCTATTTAATTTGGCTGGATTGCCGTAAGATGAATCTTAAACAAAGTGAATTAAAAGCATTTATGGAAGAGAAGGCTATGGTTGGCTTAAATAATGGAATAACCTTTGGTCAAGAGGGACGTGGATTTATGCGCCTTAATATCGCTAGTCCTACATCTTATATTAAAAGAGGACTCGATAAAATCATTGTTGCGCTTGATCAATTATAAGGAAAGAACAACCCGTTTATTGAAATTTCCTCTTTCCTACCTTAATTTTTAAAAAACGAAAAAGCCGATCCTATAAAAAGGTTCGCTCTGAGTACTCGCCTTCATGAGTCTTTCATGATTAATATGCAACTTTTCTAGACAATTCTAAATGCTGTTTATTTTCCTTTTCTATTAGAAAAAAAAGAAAGATCTATTCACGTGAGATAGATCTTTCTTTGCTTAATTATTCTCCTAATTGTTCGCGGATGGATTCAGCAATTCCTGCAATTGCTTCTTCTTCGTCTGTACCTTCTACAGTAACTTTAATTTCTGCACCTTTAGGTACTCCTAGAGACATAACACCCATGATTGATTTTAGGTTTACTGTCTTTCCATTATAATGCATTTCTACATCTGATTCATATTGTCCCGCCTTATTCACTAACAATGTAGCTGGACGTGCATGAATACCTGTGTCATCAGTAATTGTAAATGTTTGTTCTTTCACTTCTGTTCCTCCCAACTGTTATCATTCATTTAATTAACCATTCTTTAAACAAAAATAGATTAATTAAAATCATTATATACTAATTTTAACACGGAATAAACTAAAATAGTACGATATTCATTGTTTTAATGATTTTCAATATAAAAATGCTTAAATTTGAGCATTAATGTTCTTCTTAATTCTCTTTCTTTAAGTGCTCTAAAGGCAGTGATCGTATAACTTGAATGAGCTCTTCCCCCATTAAAGTATGAGAACTGACCTGCAAACTATATCTTCCCACTATTAATGTTGCTTTATTCATTTTGTCATTCTCAGATAAATAGACATCAAAATCCTGAACTTCAATTATTTCATCATTAATGGAGTCAAACAAATGATCACCACTCAATTCCGTTTTGGCTTTTTCTTGGTGGATAGAGAATATCTCTTGATCTTGATTATAAAATTGAGCAAAAGCAGTTATGCTATGATCATTTTCTAGATAAACTATATTTTGCAATTTAGTATTGGATTCTGGCGAATAACTTGGCATAGCAAATAAAAAATCATCAGCTTCCATAAGCTCTATTTGTTGAGCGGAATCTTCATTAACTAATATAGCTGAATCAACTTCTTCTGAAGATTCATACAATGATTGGTTACTCTCTTTTTGAGTTGGCGAAAAAACTATATTATCAACTAAAAAAACACCTATAACAAGCAAAATAAATGAAGATATAACAATTGGAAAATTTAGTCGAGTTGTCATTCTTGTTTTTTTAACATCAGATGATTGTTTCATCGTCCTATTAATTTTATTCAAAACTATTTCATGCCTCTTTTTATCCACCTGAATACTTTCATGTAAATTAACTAAAGCTTCTTCAAGTTCAGAGTTCCTATTTTCATACATATCTATTCCCCTCCATTCAGTTTCTTTTCTAAAGCTTTCATTGCCCTAGATAAGGTTGTTCTGACTTTACCCTCTGACCACTTTAGTACAGTTGCCGTTTCTTTAACAGATAGTTGTTCCATTTTTCGTAAAATAATGACTTGTCGATATTGATATTTTAAGGTCATGACAGTTTGATATAACTCTTTAAATTGTTCGCTTATTATTAATTGCTCCTCAACAGTAGGTTGTTTATATTCTCTTTTTTTAAAAACAATATCTTTTACCAGTTTGATCGGTGCATTTTTCCTAATAAAGTCCACCGTAATATTGTGCGCCGTCCTATATAAGAAAGTTTTTGGGTAATCAATTGACTTCCCAGATTCAAGATAGTTAAATGTTCTAATAAAGACTTCTTGTAGCAAATCTTCCGCTTGTTGATAATCACTAATCATATATAAAATATATTTAAAAATGGAGTGTCCGTATGTACGATACCAATCATTTATTAATGCTCTATGTGATAAATATTCATCCAATCATATTTCCTCCTTTCCAAACATATAAAAAGGACCAAAGTATCTCTTAACTTTGATCCAATTTTCACTTTACTTTAGATCCATTGAAGTGGCAACATCTATTAACTCAGCTTTGCTCAGATACGGTGCCCCTATCGAATAGAAATAATGATCAGTTGCTATCCATACTTGATTCAATCGCTCTCCTTGATCAGAAGTATAATGAATGAGTGCTTTCTTTTGACCAATAGTCCTTTCTTCAACATCATTTGAAGCATTTCTTTCCGCTATTATTTGAATAGCTTCATCTGAAGTTATATCATCAGGCAAACGTTCTTGAAGCAATTGAATTTTCCATTCGTGTTTTTCTTTATCTCCTGAAGCACCCAAATGCGTTAACGTAGCCTCAATTCCATCACCTAATAGTTGCTGTTCGGTATTAAGCACATACCTAGAATGGTTAGGTACCATTTTAGGTAAAACAATTTCGATTCCATTTGACTGAATGTTTTCAATTTTAGTAGAGACCTCTTCTAACATTATTACATTTTCTTTATTATCTTTTGCGGTGTTATTCCCATTTGCTAGAACCTTTATTCCCAAAAGTAAAGCAGAGACAACTGTTATGATCATAAAAAACCGTCAGCATTCTTGTTCTCATTTTTGAGATTCTCCTTTCTAATTAAATAATTTTAAAATAGACGGTTAAGTTTACAAAATGTTGCACTTTTGTTATTAATATTGTTGTCATTGTTGTTACATAAAGCAAGATTCAATCAGTGAGCGTTTTACGGACGGTTATCTGTGATAAAAAAATGACAGAAGTGTTCTATCTTACTTTTCATATCGAATGAAGATCTGAAACAGGTGATAGAAGATTCTATCCGTCATTTTGCTTAGAAGAGAAGATCAAAATCAGTGATAGAAGTGCTCTATCCGTCATTTTGCTTAGAAGAGAAGACCAAAACAAGTGATAGAAGCGCTCTAACCGACATTTTGCTTAAAAAAGAAGATCAAAACACGTGATAGAAGTGCTCTAACCGTCATTTTGCTTAGAAGAGAAGATCAAAACCAGTGATAGAAGTGCTCTATCCGTCATTTTGCTTAGAAGAGAAGATCAAAACGAGTGATAGAAGTGCTCTATCCGTCATTTTGCTTAGAAGAGAAGATCAAAACGAGTGATAGAGGCGTTCTATCCGACCTTTTAAGCAGGTGTTTCGAATAAAAAGTGGAATAGAAGTGCTCTACTCAGTTTTTCTAGATGGAGGTTAAATTTAACAGAAAAAGATAGACTGATCTCGATATGGAGCAAAAAAGTTTACGCTACATTAGGGTATGGTCATCAATAAAATACTATTTTCTTGATGGTTCCTAAATCATTTAACATAGTTCGCGTGATAAATTCATTTGTAATCTGAAAATGATTGTGATAAATTTACCATATAACATTGTATTGGAGGCTTGTTTTATGAGTACACATATTGGAGCAAAAAAAGGTGATATCGCTGATAAAATTCTTTTACCGGGCGATCCATTGCGAGCAAAATATATCGCTGAGAATTTTTTAGACAACCCTGTTTGTTATAATGAAGTTCGTGGCATGTTAGGTTATACCGGCACTTATAAGAATGAAAAAATTTCTGTTCAAGGGACGGGCATGGGGGTCCCATCTATTTCAATTTATGTTAATGAACTTATTCAAGAATATGATGTAAAAAAATTATTACGAGTTGGCACTTGTGGTGCGATTCAGAAAGACGTCAAAGTTCGTGATGTAATCTTAGCTCAAGCTGCAACAACGGACTCTCAAGTCAATCGAATGGTTTTTGGCGGTATTGACTTCGCCCCAATTGCAGACTTTTCTTTATTGAAAAACGCCTATAATGTTGGACTTGAAAAAGAACTTAAATTGCAAGTCGGGAATGTCTTTACTAGTGATAGCTTCTATCGAGAAAACAACTTAGAACTACTAAATAAATTAGCAAACTATCAAGTATTAGGTGTTGAAATGGAAGCAACTGCCCTTTATACACTCGCGGCTAAATTTAACCGACAAGCCTTAGCGATATTAACGGTTTCAGACCATATCTTAACAGGTGAAGAAACGACAGCCGAAGAACGACAAACAACCTTCAATGATATGATTGAAGTTGCTTTAGACGCAGCTATTATGGACTAGAAATAAAAGTGTTGAACGTGAGGAGCCTGTTTTACCACAGGTTCCTATTTTTACCGTTATTGTTAACTTAAAATATAAACAGTTAACATTTCAGGAGGAAATATGATAAAAAATATCTCAACAACAGATTTATGTTATAGTGCTCTTTTTATTTGTTTAATGGCAATTGGAGCAAATATCACATTTTGGTTTCCGTTCTTATCGATTCCAATTGGCGGAGTATCTGTTCCATTATCATTCCAGACCTTTTTTTGTATAATGGCAGGTCTACTGCTTGGAAAATACATTGGAACCTTAGCAATGGTTGGTTACATCATGATTGGTCTGATGGGTGTGCCTGTTTTTGCTCAAATGCAAGCTGGCCCATTCGTCCTCTTTAGTTATACGGGCGGATTTTTAATTTCATTTATTTTTGTTGCCTATGTAACAGGCTATTCGATGGAAAAGATCCGTGTTTTCACAGTAAAAATAAGCATCGTTATTTCATTGACTGGGGTATTGGTGAATTATATGATCGGTATAACTTATATGTACCTAGCTATGAACACCTGGCTTGGCCTAAACATCACCTATCAGGCTGCTTGGATAAGTATGATTCCCTTTTTAATTAAAGATATCGGCTTAGCCTTTGTTGCTGCACTTATCTTGGGTAAATTAATCAATCGGTTACCTAGGCATATTCGTAAAATTTAATCTGAATTTCGACCTTAACTGCATGACTTTAATGAAATACCTATGCTATAATAAGCGATATCATTTGATTAGAGACTGAGAGGATGTGTCAAGGGTGACTGTGTTTGAAAATTTCCCGCTAATCGTTGCTCTGTTTGCGATTCTTTTCGCACAAGGGGTAAAAGTACCGATCCACTATATTGCAACAAAAGAATTCAAACCAGGCCTTGCATTTAGTACAGGTGGAATGCCAAGTAGTCATTCAGCTGCTGTTGCAGCTGTTACAACTGGAATAGGAATAGACCATGGTTTATCATCCGGTATTTTCGCAGTATCATGTGTCTTTAGTGTTATTATCATGTTTGATGCTACTGGTATCAGGAGACAAGCCGGTGAACAAGCCATTGTTCTAAATATGCTTGTTAAAGACTTTCAATATTTTGTTGAAGAAGCAAAAGTCTGGGCTAAGAAAAAAGAGTTTGAAAAGAAACAGGAACTGAAAGAGCTATTAGGTCACCAACCTATTGAAGTTTTTTTCGGGGGATTAACTGGGATTATTCTTGCTTTGCTAATCTACCCTTTATTTCATTAAATATCAGCAAATAAAAAAAGCAGGTTCATTAGAGTAAAATGTTGAACTTGCTTTTTACTTTGTTTATCATAATTAATTAAACGCTAGCTGCCTCTTGATCGATATGGGATTTAAAAGCTTCTATCGTCTCTGTTTTATAAAGAGAATTGATTGGCTTTACTTGATAATTTCCACTCGTACGAGTTGCTGTTACTTCGTTTACCGAAAAAAAATCAAAAAAAGTTAAATTAGAGACCGCTGCTACAGTAGAAAGACTCGCAAAGACAAATGTAACTGTAAAAAATAATACGTAAAAAAATTTTTTCACTCTACTCATCCTCTCTAGTCAGACAGGATTGACAAAGGATTAAAAATTTATACCTATTTGTTAACTGATTTTTTCTTATTTAACTGGAGCCAAATAAGTGATAGCCCACCAATTTGCAATAAAAAAACATAATCCGATATTTTCTTTAAGATCGAGGCTGACCTGCCAAAGATCTTCTTCCCTTTTCTTGTCATACCAATTGCATCTTGTGCACCAATTGAAGCAATCGTTCCTCTATTTTTAAATACAAATGGCTTTAACTGCCCTTTCTGATTCAATTTAACCAATAAGTTATGTACAGCTGTCCTTGCTTTTTGAATCGCAATATCTGCATTTGGTAAATAAGGTGTGCCCTCTTGATCTCGAATCAAAGCAACATCACCAATAACAAATACATTCGGATGACCAGGGACAGTTAAATCAGCCCCTACTTCAATCCGACCAAGCTCAGATGGGAAATCTGATTGATCAATGACATGATGTCCTTTCACACCAGCTGTCCAAACAAACAGATCAACAGGTATATCTTCCACTAATCCTGATTGCTCAATTTTTATACTTGTCTGACTAAGAGATTTAATTTTTGTGCCTAAATAAAATTCGACATGTCTTTTTTCTAATTGTTGCATAGCATATTCGCCTAGTTCCAAATCAAATTCAGGGAGTACTGTAGGCTCATACTCAATCGACATTAATTTTATTTTTTGCTCATCTATGCCTACTTGTCGGCATAACTTCGGCAATTGCTCTGTTAATTCACCTAAAAGTTCAACACCGGTAAACCCGCCACCACCAATGACAAGATGAAGAGGTTTGTTCATATTTGTTTGACTATACTGATTCAAAGTAGTTAAGATTTGCTCAAATAAACGGCTAGATTGAGACAATGTTGTGATCGAATAAGCATGTTCTTTAAGACCTGGAATTTGAAAAGAATCAATTTCAGAACCAAGCCCAACGATTAAATAATCATATTGATATTCACCATTTGTGGTTTTTATCATTTGCTGATCACTATCAATCGCTGTTACACAATCATTAACAAAATTGATCCGTTTTAAATCAAGGAGTTTTCGAAGGTTAAAAGCGGATGCCTCCCTTGAATTAACCCCGACAGCATTTCGATGTAACCAGATCGTTTGGTAATGATAAGTATTTTTATTGATCAATGTGATTTCAACTTGATCACCTAATCGTTGCTTTTGTAATTGTAAACTCGCTGTCAATCCAGCATAGCCTGCACCTAGAATAATAACTTTTATTGGGGTCAAATGAAGTCCTCCTTATCAATTCGCCACCCTTTTATTCCGTCACAATATTGCCATAATTTTATCTTAGCGGTTTTAAGTTTTTTTTTCAATGAAGAATATCAAAGGTTTAATTTATTTATTATGTTAAAAAGTATGTTAAAATATTGGTTAGTTGTGTTAAATATGAATGAGCAGGTGGGATAATCACATGACAGAAAGAAAAATATATGACGTAACCATTATCGGGGCGGGACCAGTTGGACTATTCACTGCTTTTTATGGTGGATTAAGACAAGCTAGTGTCAAAGTAATCGAAAGTCTGCCACATATTGGTGGCCAATTAAGTGCCCTTTACCCTGAAAAGAATATATATGATGTGGCGGGTTTTCCAAAAGTACGGGCCCAAGACTTAGTTAACAACTTACAAGAACAACTACAAATGTTTGAGCCTACTTTTTGTTTAGAGGAAGCCATTGAGGATGTTGAACGATTGGAAGATGGGACATTTAAATTAATCTCAAATCAAAACACCCATTTTTCCAAGACCATTATTATTACCGCTGGAAATGGTGCTTTTCAACCACGAAAACTCAATTTAAAAGAAGCCTCTGCCTATGAAAATCGAAATTTACACTATTTTGTTGATCATATGATGCAATTTAAAGATAAACGTGTTGTTCTCTTTGGCGGCGGTGACTCTGCGGTTGACTGGTCATTGATGTTGGAGCCGATTGCAAAAGAAGTCACTTTAATTCATCGACGTGAACAATTCCGCGCTCATGAGCATAGTGTCAAAAGATTAGCCGAATCAAAGGTGAAAGTCTTAACTCCTTTTGTTCCTGAAGCTTTGATCGGTAATGAACTGATCGAACAAGTTAAAGTGAAAGAAGTAAGAGGTGAACGAGAAATCACGATTGATGTAGATGATGTCATTGTTAATTATGGTTTTATCTCATCACTGGGGCCAATTAAAAACTGGGGACTTGAGATTGAAAAAAACAGTATTGTGGTCAACTCAAAAATGGAAACAAATATTGAAGGGATCTATGCAGCTGGTGATATTTGTACCTATCCCGGCAAAGTCAACTTAATTGCGACCGGTTTTGGTGAAGGACCAACGGCAATCAATAATGCTAAAGCAGCCATGGAACCAAATGCAAGGATACAGCCTCAGCACTCAACCAGTCTGTTTAATGAATAAATTTTAGAGAAACTAGGGTTTTCGCCAAGTCTTTATCGCGAAAATCCTAGTTTTACTTATATGATAGTGGTATGATGAATTGAGACGATAACTATACAAAAGTCGTGATATTTATAAAGAGATAAGCAGGTGAGAAAATGAAAAAAGCCCTTTTAGTCATTGATGTACAAAATGGTATTGTTAATTTTGGTAATTTTACAGAAGAACTTTTATTGATGGAAAATATAATTAGAGATTTTAAAAATAACGATAATTCTGTTATCTTCATGAGACATATAGATGATATAGAAGAAAGCTCGTTATATAAATATTCTGATGGTTCTAAACTACATCATTCCCTAAAAGACTATGCTGATCATGTCCTTGAAAAGAAAACACCAAGTTCGTTCTTTCAGACAGAACTTGCTAACAAATTAGCAGAATTGGATATAGATCACTTGTTTATCATCGGATTTAATACTGAATTTTGTTGTATGTTTACCGCCATATCAGCTTTTGATCGAGGCTTTAAAGTCACGTTCATTGAGGACGCTACTGGAACTGTTAATACGGATGAAACATATGAGATGCCTGGCCTAGATATTAAAGACTTTATCGGAACGGTCTTGCACTGGTCCAATGCAATTGAAGTATTAGATTATCAAGAGTATATTGAAGAATATCAGTAAACTTTGGAAGACTAGAATTTTTTCTAACAAATGTAATATAAAACTTGTCCTGTTGCCATACTTAAAGATCTTTGGCTAACCCATTACGAGAGAGTCCAAAGATCCTTAGGTATGAAGAAAACATCGTATTTCTAACGATATAAAACGAAACCACAATCAGTGGGAGTCAGGTCTACAGGATGCAAGTGTTTCCAGTGGGACGAGTAATCACACTATGGAAAACCACAGAGCATTTACACTGCAAGAATAAGTGTCTTTCTTATTCTGAGTCCCAAGTTTACGACGGTTATCTGTGATAAAAAAAGACCTCTTCAATAAATAATTTGTAAAAATCATCCATCGAAGAGACCCTTTTTAATAAAGCTGTCTATATGCTTTAAAAACTTTATTTACTTCTATCGAGAAGCCCTTAACAATTCTCTGGTATTCCCTCTCGTTCTTTTGCTTTGAAAGAGGAGCCACAACCGCAGGATACAATAGCATTTGGATTATCGATCGTAAAACCGCCGCCCATCATATTCTGTTTAAAATCAATCGTTGTGCCTTCAATAATGGGGAGATCTTCTTTTCTTATCGTGACTGGAATATCATTCATTTGATCAATATAATCTAACTGTTCATCGAATTCTTGATCAAACCCTAATGAGTAAGACAGACCACTACATCCCCCGCCTTTGACTCCAAAGCGAAGTCTGAATTGATCATTTTCTTCATGTTTTAGCATTTCTATTATTTGATTTTTAGCTTGTTCGGTAATTTGGAGAACCATCAATCCTTACCCTCCTCATTCTTATTATCAATAAGTATACGCAAAAGCAACGATTAATTCAAATGCAGCGCTCAATCTATTATATGTGTAAACTTCAAACTTATTGTCTATAGTTTATTAAAAAATATTTCCCAAGAAATAAAATCAAATACTTCTTAAAATGATCAATAAATGGTATACTTACGAAAGGAAGAAAGAAAGGAGTAGATGGATGATGCAAGAGCAGGTGCAAGAAGTTTTAAATAAATTACGTCCATTCTTACTACGTGATGGTGGCGATGTTGAATTAATTGAAGTTGATGAAGGTATTGTACGTCTACGCTTATTAGGAGCGTGTGGAAATTGCCCAAGCTCAACCATTACACTTAAAGCTGGAATCGAACGTGCATTGGTATCAGAAGTACCTGGTGTACGTGAAATAGAACAGGTTGTTTAATAATATTTAATTAGAAAATCTTAGCTTATTATCAAATTTTATCATGGGGTGTGTAATCACACTAAAGTAAACTACAAAGTGCTTACACCGCAAGAATAAGTAATTTTTTATTCTGATTCTGAGTCCCAAATATTTTCAATGTCGTTGGGGAATTCAGACCAACTCCAAATCTTTATCGTGAGAAATATTGTTTAGTTATACAAGTACCGATAATCAAACAGAGACTACCTTAGTATCGACATGATACTGTGGTAGTCTCTTATAATTTCGCTTAATAATTTACTTAGCGCTCTACAACAGAAACACCTTGATTTACAGCATCTAAAACTAACCATTTCAAATCAGGAAAACTTCTCTTCCATTGTTCGAGATATTGAGTGACCTGTGCTTGAGACGCTAGGGCAATCATGGTTGGACCTGCTCCACTTAAATATAAACCATAGACATGATTCATCAATTCCTGCTCAATTTCATCATAATGCGGGATTAATTTTTTTCGATAAGGTTGATGGAAGCAATCCTTCTTCAACATCTCTCCTAAAAGCGGCCAATTTTGTTGACAAATAGCGGCAACACTTACATTAGCAACACTACTTGCTCTCACGCTCTCCCCATGTGTAAACTGTTTGGGTAAGATCTGCCGTGCCTCTTTTGTTTTTAATTCAAAATCAGGAATAATCGTGACAAAAGTAAGATCGTCAATCGGAACACGAATGGTTTCTAGAGTTTGATCAAAATGACCAATGATACACCCGCCTAGTACAGCAGGAGCTACATTATCGGGATGACCCTCAATCTCTGTTGCCAGCAACATCTTTTCATCAGCGGATAAGTTTAATCCCGCTAATTGATTGGCTAACTCAATCCCAGCGACAATCGCTGTTGCACTACTTCCAAGCCCTCTCGCTAATGGAATATCACTTTTCAGTTCTACACGGCAAGCAGGAAGTTCACTTATTTGATACCGTTCTGCAGTCTTTTTAGCCATTTGATAAATAATATTTGACTTGTCAATCGGCAAATGTTTCAAATGATCTGAAAGAGGAATGAACGCCCACTCATTTGCTTGCTCAATGGTCAAAGTAAGATATAAATTTAAAGCAATTCCAATTGAATCAAAACCAGCTCCTATGTTAGCGGTTGTTGCTGGTACTTTTATTTGCCAACTCATAATGAAGCACGACCAAGAATTTCCTGCATCACCACTTCATCATCATTTTCGAGTACGGTTGGTTTTATATCACTATACTCAATCGCTGTGTTTGGATCCTTCAATCCATTACCTGTTAAGACACAGACAACTTTGGAACCTTTCTCCACCTCACCTTGTTCTAATGCCTTAAATAAACCTGCAATAGAAGAATTAGATGCGGGCTCAGCGAAAATCCCCTCATTTTCTGCCATCCATTGATAAGCAGCGATCATTTGCTGGTCATTAATTTCATCAATCGTCCCACCAGACTCATCGCGAGCTGTGACTGCTTGTTTCCAACTAGCAGGATTACCGATTCGAATCGCAGTTCCGACTGTTTCTGGGTTTTTAAAAACACGATCATGAACGATAGCAGCTGCTCCACTTGCTTCGTAACCCATCATTCTTGGTAGACCCGTTTGCTTGCTTTCATGATACTCCTTAAAACCTTTCCAATAGGCAGTGATGTTTCCAGCATTACCAACAGGAATAAATAAATAATTTGGTGCTTGACCGAGTACATCACACACTTCAAAAGCTGCTGTCTTTTGTCCTTCAATTCGATAGGGATTAACAGAGTTAACAAGAGTAATCTCATCACGCTCAGCTAATTGACGTACAATGCGAAGGGCATCATCAAAATTTCCTTTAATCGAGTAAATTTCTGCTCCATACATAACAGCCTGAGCAAGCT
This sequence comes from Amphibacillus sp. Q70, assembly GCF_052055485.1. Taxonomy (GTDB): domain Bacteria; phylum Bacillota; class Bacilli; order Bacillales; family Amphibacillaceae; genus Amphibacillus. The sequence continues at coordinate 3,722,837 of NZ_CP197171.1, forward strand.
TACCCTGAGCAATTTTCCCTTCAGGGATAATAATAATTGATCTTAATCCTGCTCTTGCTGCATAAGCAGAGGCTGAGGCTGAGGTATTTCCAGTTGATGCACAAATCACTGTTTTGGCTCCATCTTCAATTGCTTTTGCGATTGCCATCACCATTCCACGATCCTTAAATGAACCCGTCGGATTAATTCCCTCAATTTTTGCGTAAGCCTCGATTCCATATTTCTCAGAAATTTTTTCAAGCTTAATTAATGGTGTATTCCCTTCATGTAAACTAATCATTGGTGTGTTTTCATTTACTGGTAAATATTCTGTGTATTCTTTTATAAGTCCTTGCCAAGCCATTAACTATTCCTCCCCATCAACTCTGTAGTGACTGATTAAACGTTCAACTACAGTTAAATCTTTTAATGCTTGTAAGCTTTTTAATAATTGTTCCTGACTAATCTGGTGCGTGATCATGACAATCTCTGCACGGCCTTTCTTTTCTGCTGGTAATTGCAAAATTTTCGCAAAGCTAACATCGTGATCAGAAAAAACATTCGTAATTTCTTGAAAAGCACCAGCTTGGTCTTCAACAGCTAATCGAATAAAATGACGTGAAAATTTCTCAGCATCTACTTTTAGCTTACGTTCAAATTGTGGACTAATGTATGAATGACCGCTTATACCTAAACGAATATTGCGGATCACTTCCATAAGATCGGAAACAACTGCTGTAGCTGTTGGCAGACTACCAGCACCTGGACCATAGAACATCGTCTCACCAACTGCCTCACCATGTACAAAAACAGCATTAAATTCATTATTGACAAGTGATAAGGGGTGATCTTTGGGTAACAAAATCGGCTCCACGGTTACTTCAGCTTTATAATCATTTATGGAAGCAATTCCAATCAATTTAATAATATACCCCAAACTTTTGGCAAAATTAATATCCTCTTGGTTGACTTGCCGAATCCCTTTAACGGTAACATCATCAAGATTCAGTTCCATTTTAAAAGCTAGATTTGCTAATAAAACCATCTTTCTTGCAGCATCTAATCCATCAACATCTGCACTTGGATCAGCTTCTGCAAAGCCTAATCTTTGTGCTTCTTTTAGGACATCATCAAAGGCTAAACCTTCTTGGGTCATTTTGGTCATGATGTAATTTGTTGTTCCATTCACAATACCCATTATTTTTTCAATATGATCAGATGCTAAACCATCAGCAAGTGTTCGAACAATGGGGATACCACCGGCAATACTCGCATCATAAAGAATATCACAATGATTTTCTTTTGCTAAACGAAGCAGCTTCTGACCATACAATGCCATTAAATCTTTATTTGCCGTCACAATGTGCTTTTTATTTTTTAAGGCACGCTCAAGTAATTGATTCGTTCCTTCGATCCCACCCATTACTTCTACAATGACTTCAATTTCTTCATCATTAACTAATTCATCAGGATCGGCAGTTAGCCAGTTCATATCAATCACAACATCTCTTGGCTTATCAACATTATTAACTAACACCTTTACGATTTCAACATTGCAGCCCAACATGTGTCTTATTCTCGCTTTATGATCCTTCAAAACCTTTACTACCCCAGTACCAACGGTTCCTAGACCACATAATCCTATTTTCACCGTATCCATTTTAACGCCTCCCCCTTGTATTTATCCAGTGAACAAATGTATATCTATTGAGGACATTATACCTGTTGCTTGTATTAGATTCAAGATTAAATTAACATAAATTTCAGAAAAAAGTGAAAATGACTTATCGCTTATTATATGTCTTATCGTCAAGCAATTTCAATATCTTTTTTATTTTATTCATGATATAGTCTGTAATAACAAAGAATAATCTTTAACCTGATCAACATGAACTAGTAAATGATTTGAAAAAATCCATTTTTCTAGCTATGATTGATACTAAATTATTCAGAGATGGGATGGAGTTATATGTCAGAGCAAAACCCTAAAACAGATCTAGAAAAAAAAGCACGCGATTGGATTAAAGAACGTGGTGTAACACTTCAAGATATTGCTGAACTCGTTTACTATCTCCAATCACCTTATCATGATGTTCTAAAAATGGAAGATTGTCTTGAAAATGTCGATAAAGTATTAAGTAAAAGAGAAGTTCAAAATGCTGTTATAACAGGGATTCAACTTGATGTCCTAGCTGAGCAAAATCAACTTGTCACTCCGCTTCAAGAAACGATTAGCACTGACGAAGGACTATACGGGGTAGATGAAATCATTGCTTTATCCATCGTCAATGTTTATGGCTCAATTGGGTTTACGAATTATGGCTATATTGACAAACAAAAGCCCGGTATTCTTGAAAAGCTAAATGATAAATCAAGCGGGGAATGTCATACCTTTCTTGATGATATCGTGGGTGCCATTGCAGCTGCTGCCTCAAGTCGCCTTGCACACGGCGTAGCTAACGATGAAGAACTTGATTAAAATTACCATGATTAGTTATTGAATTAAGCTTCATAAGCTAGACTGATAAAACGAAACTTCAATCAGTGGGAGTTGGGCCTACAGGATGTAGGTCATGCATATGGTTCCGGTGGGGCGAGTCATCACACAAAGGAAAGCTACGAAGTATTTGCATCGCAAGAATAAGTGTCTTACTTATTCTGAGCCCCAGTCCCAAGTCCTTTCGATGGGGCGAGTAACCGCACGAAGGAAAGCTACGAAGATTTTACACCGCAAGAATAAGTGGTTTTCTTATTCTGAGTCCCAGGACGTCGTGATCTTAGTCTGTATCCCTTAATACCCACTGATTGTTAAGGAACACAAGCTAACGTCTTCGCGTCCTGCGAAAACGCTTGTGTGACCAACGTCGGGTTGCCCCGAGTTTTACGGACGGTTATCTGTGATAAAGCTTAGAAAAACTCGTATTCATCTGTCCTTTAATGAATACGAGTTTTTCTTACCCACTAATATGTAAAAATGAAATACTTTTTAAGTTATTGAACGATTCGCTTAACAATAAAATAGGCACAACCAAAATTACAGTATTCATATAAATAATCATCAATTGCACTTGCCTTCGTATCAAAACTCGCCTTTGTGCTTTGATCATCAAAAAATCCCTTTAATCTCAATTGCTCATAGCCCCAATCACCTACAATAAAATCATACTTTGCTAGTATATCGCTATATCGTTCAACAAAAGCTTTTTTATCAAAACCATTTTTATGATTTTCAATTAATTGATACATATGCCCTTCGATTTCCACCATTTCCATCATATAGCTATACTCCTTTTAAAAATAATCTCTAGTATTAAATATTTTTAGAAAATGTAAATTCAATGACCTGCTTATTGTTTATTTTAGCACAGAGTAGGGAACTTCAACAGTCAAGTTAGTAAAAATAATCCTTGGTTCAAACTTCCATTCATTTTTCCAAACAAATATGATCATATTATACTTATAAGCTTTTTCAAAAGAGGTCATGTTAATGAATAAAATAATTATTTCTTTTCTTCTTATCCTATTATGTATACCTTATCCCGTTTTATCTGCTGAAGAGGTGGATCAAAACAAAGAAAGACAGGCTTTGTATAAAAAGACAGAGGCACTCACCCAAATTCCTTGGTACTACTTAGCTGCCATTGATCAATACGAGCGCCAGATTAATCGTGATGAACAATTAATTTCAATTCATTTTCCAGAACACTATTGGTTTGGAGTTACCAATATTAACCACGATCAATCTGAATCATCGATCTTGTTTCACGGTGGATTAGGACTTGATGGCAATGGAGATGGAACAGCGAATCCTGAGGATCCTGAAGATCAACTCTATACCCTGGCAAATTATTTATTAAACTACGGGTTAACTGAACCTCAAATCCATCAAGCCATATGGGACTTTTACCAACGACCTTTGGCTGTTAAAACCATTAAACAAAATGCCAAAATTTATCGCACATTTAAAACAACAGAACTTGATGAAACAACCTTCCCCATTCCTAAACATTTTAATTATAGTTATCGTAGTACATGGGGTGACAGACGAGGTTTTGGCGGTCGGCGCATCCATGAAGGAACTGATATTTTTGCAGGCTATGGGACTCCTGTTAGAGCAACCACATACGGAACGATAGAAATTAAAGGTTGGAATCAATATGGCGGATGGCGTATCGGCATTCGAGACCTTAATAATATCTATCACTATTTTGCTCATCTTAATGGGTTTGAGGCCGAATTAGAAGTAGGAGATATCGTCACACCAGGTGATGTGATCGGTTATGTAGGATCAACTGGATATGGGCCACCAGGTACTTCCGGAAAGTTTCCACCCCACCTCCATTACGGGATGTATAAAGATAATGGAGAAAACCAATGGGCATTTGACCCTTATTCATCATTAAAAAAAGCAGAAAATCAATAGTTATCAATTCATTTAAAATAAGCGTTGTAAAGAGAAGATTCTTTACAACGCTTATTGCTAAGCAAAATTATTTGGCAGACCTAAATGCGTGTAAAATACTAAATGCTAATCCACCCCAAATAATTAACATTCCGATAATCATCATAACTATTGCTGATGCTGACATTTTTCCACCCCTTTAAATTACTTTTCGTTTGGCCATTTTTTCATTGTGATCAGAACACCAAATACCATTGCGCCAATAACAACCGTCCAGCCAAAGTTAAACAAAAATTCTCTTGGGTAGCCCATATACTCACTTGTCATGTCTGTCCTTAAGTTTTGAATCATCATATAACCTAAAACAAGTGGTGTCACAAAACGCAGTGAAAACTTCCACCATGGTCCAAGTAAAATATCTGACACACTGTCAGCATGGGCTTGTAAGTTATCCAATTCACGCACATACCAAGCAATCCCGACTACTTCTATTAAACCGACTAAAGCAATTCCATAGTTATTAATGAAATAGTCGATGGTATCAAGCAAAGTCAAGCCACCTTGTGTCGCATACAATAATGAACAGATAGTAGCTAACCCAACCCCTACTAAAACTGAAGTACGCCGTGAAATATTAAACTTTTCCTGTAAACCAGCAATATACGTTTCAGATATTGATACCATTGATGACAACCCTGCTAAAACAAGTGAAGCAAAGAAGAGAAAGCCAAACAGAGCTGAAGCAGGCATTTGACTAATAATCTCAGGAAAAACCATAAATGCTAAACCAATTCCTCCTTCAACAACCTCTGAAATTTCTTGGCCTGTTTGGGTTGCCATAAAACCAAGTGCTGCGAAAACCCCAATACCAGCTAACAGCTCAAAAGAAGAATTAGAGAAACCAGTAATAAAAGCATTATTGGTAATATCCGATTTTTTTGGTAAATAAGATGAAAAAGTAATCATAATGGCAAAACCAATCGATAAACTAAAGAAAATTTGTGAATAAGCCGCAACCCATACAGAGCCATCCATAATTGAAGACCAATCAGGAGCAAAAAAGGCATTTAATCCCGATAACGCACCTGGTAGTGTGACAGCACGGATAACAATTAATAAAAAACACACTAATAAGAGTGGAATACAAATTCGATTAGCTAATTCAATCCCTTTTTTAACTCCTCTAAATAGGATAATAAAGACAACTACCCAGATTAGGATCATTGGAATCAATACACTCGGCACAACTGAACCAAATACTCCTGGATCTGTCCCATTTAAAAATTCATTAACAAAAAATGACTCAGGATTACTTCCCCATGCTTGTGAAAAGGAAAAGTAAGCGTACATACTTGCCCATGCCACAATAACTGGGTAATAAGTAGAAATAACAAATGAAATGGCGACTTGCCACCAACCGATCCATTCCATTCCTCCACTTATCCGTTTAAAGGCTCTTGGTGATGAACTGCGATATTTATGCCCAATGGTAAATTCCATGATGAGCATTGGTATTCCCGCCGTTAGTAGAGCAAATAAGTAAGGAATAAAAAAAGCACCCCCACCATTTTCATACGCAACAGCTGGAAAGCGCCAAATATTTCCTAAACCAATTGCGGAACCCATTGCTGCTAAAAGGAATCCTAAACGAGATCCCCATTGCGATCTATTTTCCATATATATATCCTCCTAAAAAAAGAATATTCTGACGATTAAAAGAACTCTATTTGCTTGTCCTTTTGAGTGAATACACTAGTTTTATTTATACTATCATTTCTCGACAAAATCTATTCCTTTCTAACAGTATAAATAAAGACATGCCATTAATCGTTCAAATATTTATTTTTTTCTGACATTTAACGATTATATCTATTGTTCAGCCTTCTGTCAAAGAATATTTTGTGAACTTTTATTTACTTCTTTGTATAAATAGTAACATGCAAGTTGTTTTATTTGATCTTATGCTTTGTTAGTTTTTTTGAATATCTTCACCCTTTAAAGACACATCGTGTTACCTTACCTTATTTTTTGGTATAATAAAATAAATATGTTTCAATTTTTTTGATAAAGAAATAGTGAGGTGAATAGATGACTGAATATGAACAGCTTATTTTAAGTGATCTAGAGAAATGGCGCAAACAATTACTGAAACGCTCAAGCCTATTTAGTCAAATGTCTAAACAAACCCAAACAAAATTAAATAAACTGATCCCACAAAAAGCACATGACATCATTACAGATAGTATTAAGCAGATGGTAAAGGCAACGCTAGCTGGATCGAATATTATAACTAATAAAGCACAAGATGTTGGAAAAAATTTATATGAAAAAGATCAATTATTTTACCAAAAATTTAAGGCAGCTCAACAAACGGCTGTAATAGAAGGCGCTGGAACAGGTGTCGGTGGCATTCTGTTAGGTCTAGCTGATTTCCCTTTACTATTATCGATTAAAATTAAATTCTTATCTGAGGTTGCAACTGTCTACGGTTATAATATAGAAGAATATGAGGAAAGAATGTTCATGCTTTATGTGTTCCAATTAGCTTTCTCAAGTGATCAAAAACGGAAAGAAACCTATCAGCTGATCAGCAACTGGAATGAAAACAAACAACGAGTCCGTGATATGGACTGGTACACTTTCCAGCAAGAATATCGTGACTATATGGATCTCGCCAAGTTGCTTCAACTCGTTCCTGGCTTTGGTGCTATTGTTGGAGCATATGCGAATCATAATTTGCTCGAAAAACTAGGTGAAACAGCAAAACGAGCCTATCAACTTAGATATTTAACTGACAAAGGCTTCTTTCATTCGACAATTTTGCTTGATGAGTAATGATGAATTACGCCATGACCAAAGAGGTTTTCCATATAAGATGGGAAACCTCTTTCCTTAGCTCTATCTATAACTTAATTTACTCAGCAGAACAAAAGAACTATATAGCAAAATTAATCCATATAAAACACATTAAGTTTATATTTCTCAAAAATCCTATAGGGTAAGCTATTTTTATTTAAAGATACCCAATAGTTAGTCTCTTTTTCAATATCATTCCATATCTCACTTTTGGCTATAGAATTGCCTTCCAAATAAAACTTTGTGTTGTCCACCTCTACAGTCAACTGTTCTCCAGTATCTAATCTTGTCACTGATAGTGTTGATTCTTCATCAGTCATATCCTTTTCATCAACTCTTACATATCCAAACAACGAATCAGTATTTGATAGGAAAGGTAAAATAACAAAAATAAATAACACGACAAAAATTATGTATATAAAAAATTTTTTCTGTACTTTACTTACTATCTTTAACACCTCCTGTAATTTTATGGGTATCTATTATTGGAATACTCCTAATTTCTTCGTCTATTTCTGCTTTAATTAACTCTTTGTTTTTTACCTCGTTTTCTAAATATACCCTTTTAAATATTTCTTATATAACTCTTTCCATTTCTTCAAATTCTTTCTTGACTTCAGCTAAGTTTAAGTCATTCATCTTCCTATTATTCTCTATATTTGAATTATAACTTTAAATTGTAACTAAGGCAATTGTATGTTATTGTTAATTTGCTAGTAAAAAATAATCTTTTAATTTTAGGCAATCACACCTGTTTTATAAGAAAATGTTAGGTAGGAGCTTAGGATTATTAATTATCCCATTCATGCTTGGTATTTTCCGGTTTTTGCTAAAAAAATTAAATCTAGTATTGAGGGAACTCAACCCGCTGTAATCATATGCGATAATAAGGACGATTTAGTTGAGCCGACAAATGATGATTTAATATCACCTTTAGCTGCAACTGCCTCAACAAAAGTTGAGTATCTTAATAACTCCGCTTCTTACCAATCAAGTGAATCTTCCCATTTTGTTGTAGATAATCCAAACATCAGGAAACTTATTATGCAGCTACGCCACAATCAAGTAATTCCTATTATATCTTATAAGGAGGATACTTATGAAAAAACGGATTTCTATTATGTTAATTATATTAGTTATCATAATTGGAACTTTTGTTTATTTTTCAGTTTTGAAAGAACCGGCTCAGAAAACTATTGTATTCGATAAAAACGGAGAAGAAATTGAACCACTTAGTGGCGATAGCGATAATCTTGGTCATTGATAGCATTTAATTTTAGATTTAATATCCGCTGTCGGAGAAGAAGTTTAGTTTTTTAAAAGACTAACTATATAAAATTGAGCAATAAATATTAGCTGAAGTTAAATTCGGAGGGGATTTCGTTGAACTTATTATTAAAGGGATTGCTTAGAGGTATAACCCCATTTGTTTTACTGCTAATCATTTCTTTATGGAATAGGTTACAAGGGGCTGCTGAGGAATCAAGTGCTCTCTTTTTTTATGGTGTCATTGCTTTTTTCTTAGGTCTGACCAGTGTCATATATGAAATCAATCATTGGAAATTTTCAAAACAAATTATTGCTCATTATGGTGCAATGCTGATTACGGTTTTTCCAACTCTACTACTTAGCGGTTTTTATCCCCTAAATTCTTTGATGGACCTAGTAAAAGTATATATAGAGTTTAACATAGCAGGGATTGTCTTATTTTTCTCAACTTATTTACTTTTTAAGCTAATTAGGAAATTTAATCAGTAAAAACACAACGGAGTTTGTTCTTCAACAAACAGTGCTTTAGTTGAAGCAAACTATATTACGAATTAGAACTCTCGAATATTGGAAGTTCTAATTTTTTATATATCAACATTAAATTTCAAATGTCCTTTAGCGTTCTTTGGGTTAAAATATGTGTACGACATGATGATTCGCTCCTTACCCTATGTTGTGGTAAGTTTAGGATAAGGAATCTTCATGTCTTTTTAATTATTGCATTTTATTTTACAACACACCATTTGATTAAATGCAACTATAATCGATTTTAGTGCAGCATAGGTATTTATAAATGAACCCTTCTTAAATCTGAAAGTAGATTTTTTTCTCACAATGATTGAACCATCCTTAACAAACAACAGTCATTTCTTTACCTATATGAGTCATCGATTTAGCTCTTAAGAGTAAGAATTTTTCGAGATCATCCACTCAAATCAATTCTATTATATGGTATTAATAGGATCATATAATGGTAGAGAAGGCGGTAATATCACTTATTTTAGGAGGATTTCAAACTGGCCACAAGAAAGATATTACTCATGTGGATAAATTGTTTTTACTTCTAATAACCTTTTCTAAATAAATTTATCCCTAAGAATTGTATTAGCATCCTAAATATTGCTATATATCCAATTGCTATGCTAGAATATACCGTATGATAAGCAATTAGAATTAACCTCCTAGTCAATTGTCACAATTTTATATGAAAATGGATTTTTGCATCGTTCTTCCTTATTTTTATCAGAAATCACTCATTACTATAAGGAGAGTGCCTTATGAAAAAGTTTTCTCTAGTTTTTTTCTCAATTGTTTTTCTATTATTACTTGTATATTTTGTCATGGATGATAGTAATGTTGTAGATGAAGATGATTCTCCCCATATACATAATAATATCCCTGAACCTGTTTTTGATGAAGGGAATGTACAAATCATTACTCCAGCAGAAGTACCGTCTTACTCCTATGATCCGACTCAGCCTTTAGATTTGTCTACTTTAGATGTTTTTGAAGATCCGGATGGGGCTGAGTTACTGTCAGGAAATTGTCGTGAAATTGAAGTAGATATCTCTGAACTTAAACATATCAATATTCCTCCAGAACTAATAACAGAGAATAATACAGTAATTTTGTCTGCTTGTGAAGAGTAAACTCCTCGGTAAACATAATCTAACTGTTTTCATAGATTAAATCTCTTGTAGCTCTATCACAATGTGATTGTTAATTAAATTTGATATCAAACGAAACTTTAATTAGTTAGGGTTTTCGACGTATAGGAAGTGCTAGTGCAGACGTTACGACAGGACTTCGTGATCTTAGTCTGCGTTCCTTAGTACTCACTGATTGTTAAGGAACACAAGCTAACGTCTTCGCGTCCTGGGACTCAGAATAAGAAAACCACTTATTCTTGCGGTGTAAAGCTCCGTAGTTTTCCTTAGTGCGGTTACTCGCCCCAGCGAAGTCCGTTGTTGACCCGAGTTTTACGGACGGTTATCTGTGGTAAAAATTAAATATGTTAAAGGTAGACACTTCAAAAAAAGTGTCTATTTTTACACCTCAATAAAGCAAATTTATGAAATTAACTCTTGTAAATACTTAATTTTTTTAAGGTCTTTATGATTGTTATTTTCCACTCTATAACTATCTTGATATGAGCTTTGATAAATTTTCAAGTACTGTTCAACATTTGGTAAATAGAACTTGACATCATTAACATAGACTAATTCCAACTCATTTATATGGACTCCTGCAAAACTAGGCAAAGTATCCATTACTCCAAATTCAACATTATAAGTACCATTACTAAATTCATGCTCATGTAAATCTATAAGATCATAGTTCAAATTTTCCATGACGGTAGAAATCAAATCCCAATCATGGATTCTTTCTTCATCTGGAGCTTCCCAACCTCGTGGGTCACCTTTAACTTGTATATCAATATCGCTAGGGGCCCAGTCAACTTTTGTTAAATACTCCAAGCCCACAGATCCCATTAACAATGGAATTATATTTTTTTCATTGAGTTTCTTTGTAATTCGTAAAAATTCTTTAAAGTTGGGATTCATTTCAAAAGCCTCCTATGTATTCTCATTTATAATCCTGCTCTATATTTTTAATGATACACATCATTTAGTAAATCAAATCCACTCTATTTTTAAAAGTATTCTATGAATAACAAAAAAGATACACGTGAAAACAATTGGCCAGGTAGCGATCCAAAAAATGGTTCCGAAATAGATATAATCATCACCCGAACCAATAGAAAAGATATGTTTTACCTCCCCAGTAGCAGACCGCAATGATGCCAAGTCCGTAGCATTCAATGCTCTTCCCTTTGATCTAAGATATTGTCCAGAAAAAAATATTAAAATTGGATAGACTAAAAGTAGGAAAGCATATAAATAATGCCTTTTCTTTAAAATATTATACAAAATCAAGACTGGCAAAATCAGTAGAAAAATAATAAATCCAGATAATAATAAAAAAGACAATATCAATAATAAATCAGTAATATGAATCACCTTCCCTTACAGTAAGTTACCATATTTTCGCATTTCCATTATAAACCATGATATGTACTAACCATACCACGATTTATAAATCGTTACTAATAAAATTTATTTGCGGTTTAAAAAATGAGTAATTGAAAAATTAGCAATTGAGAGAAAAAATATTATAAATCAGCAAAAAGGATTAGATAATTTAACCAAAAAAGAAGCTAACATTAAAACAATATTAACTAATATCAATTATTAAAAAAACGCCGTTGTAATTGAGCTTAGATCTGCCGTCTTGCTCGTAACATAAATCTTTTTTCTAGGTATGCGTGAAAAAGCACTAATAGCAAAATCGTTTAAGTATTAAAACACCAAATAAATAGTTGTCATTACAGTGTTTTATGTTTTTGTATTGTTTAACTCGAATGTTCTTAGAAACCTGTTGTTTCTACTTTAAATATACAAGACTTTCATGATAATATGTTTATAGGGTTTATTTTGCAAAGGAGATTCAAAAAATGGAGGTCTATTATAAATTAGACATGAGCGATTTAGTAGCATTCCAAAAAGATACCGTTAACACGGTACCCTATTTTATGAAAAGAAAAAAATATTTGGACTGATTTTCGCTATTTTGTATTTAGTTGTTGTAAGCTTTTTATTCGAAAATAACTGGCTTATAAAAATACTAGGAGCAGCATTTGTTTATTGGGGTTGTGTCCAATTTACGTATAAAAATAATTTAATTATGCAAACTAAAAGATTGGTTCGAAATAATTGTGACCGTCAAGTAAAAAGACACAATTTATGCTCATTAATTTGAAACACTTTCTTGCCCAAATATGGTCGATCTATGTTTCATTCGATAACTATCTTCATTTAGATGAATGATTTCAACTCGGTGTAGAATTCTATCTAATATAGCTGTTGTAATTGCTTGGTCACCTAATAGCTCTCCCCACTCTTTAGGTGCTTTATTTGAAGTTAAAATGATGGATGATTGATTGTATAAATCATTAATCAAGTGGAAGAACATATTAGCTTCCTGTGAATCCATCGCCATAAACATCAAATCATCAATAATAACTAAGTCTGCATCTCTTATTCTTTTCATTCTCGTCTGTGATTTTCGAGTAATTTCTTCCGTTTTTAATACATGAATAAGGTCTCCCATCGTAGTAAAGATAACCTTGTAACCTTGGTTTAACGCTTCGATTCCTAATCCAATTGATATGTGAGTTTTCCCACTACCTGGTGGTCCTAATAGAATGATATTGTGTAACTGTTCTATCCAAGTTAAATCCTTCAACCTATTCAAATGTTTATTGCTTAATGATTTCTGTTCTTTTATATTGAATTCCTCTAATGTCTTTTGGAACGGAAATGTAGCCCATTTAAATCGTTTTTCTAACTGCTTTTCTTCTCTGCGAGTTTGTTCATATTTTACTACATCTAGGAGGAACTGAGTAAAGGAGGAATCCTTTTGCTCAGCCTCTCTAATTAATGCAGGAAGGTGATTTGCTGTTTCTGTTAAACGTAGAGTTCTCATCAATTCTTGTAATTGATTTAACTGGCTCATACTGGATCACCTTCCAATATGACAGTATAGGCATTCACTTCTCGTTTTTGAGCTTCTGTTTCCATAACCCAAGCTGAAACTCCTTTTACTCGTGTTACATTCTTAGCGGTATCATTTGGTGTATCTTCCATTTGTCGATGTCGTTTTAAATAGGCAACGACATCGCTAAAATCTGTGGCACCATAAAGATTCCTCTTTATACACTCTTTCAATGCTGTTGATAGAATTTCTTTGTTATTTGTTTTTGTCTCTTTTATTATCATTTGGAGTTGATCCCTAATATATCGAGGGTACTTCCCTTTTACTGCTTGTAGATAATCATAAGCCATCTCACTGTCATTAAAATGCTCGGCAACTGTATTCATAAATGCATCAATACCCTTTGTTCTATCACGGCTATGTTTTCTATCTTTAATCAATAACCCTTTCTCGTCAGGGATCGTATGCTTTGCTATGATTTCACCTGTTTCAGGGCTATAAATGATTAATTCTCTTTCCTCCGTTTCCTTAATGCAGACCGTTTCGTACTTGCCAAACGTCCCCAATGGTAGAGTATAACGGTTAGATAAATATCGAATGGTATTGTCCTTATGGACACATCTTGATATACTATTTTCATAGTTATATTTTATATCTATATTTTTGGTGACTGGTCTTAAGTGTTGTCTTTCCAGGGAAAATACTTCGACCGGTCTCTTTTTTGTTGTATGGTGAATTTTATAGTTTCCAGTTCTATGAAGCCATTCCCACCCTTGTTCATTCCAAGAATCAATGTTATGAAAAACTCGATGTTTAGCGAAATTATGTTTAATAAATCCAACTACATTTTCAATTTTTCCTTTGCTCTCTGGATCCGCCTTGCGGCAAACACGAAGGTTTAGATTCCTAGATTCTTTATATTGTTGGAACTCTTGTGTTAAAATTAAATCCCCACCATTCTCACTGACAACGATTAAACTATCTTGGTCATATACCAATTCACCTGGAATTCCTCCATACCACTTAAATGCATTTTCATGTGCTTTAATGACATCTTGGGTAGTAAATGGCCTATCCAACCATTCCATATATTTATATCTAGAATTAGATAGTACAAATGCTATAAAGTTTAATTTTACTTCCTTACTGTCTGCTGCCTTCTGTTTCGTATGACCAAAATCAACTTGTATTTGCTCACCCATAGGTGAATCGAGAATAGCCTCATAAATTCGTGGTGAAGTTTCCTTTCTTATTTTATATTCCTCTCGAAGTTCTCTAACATAGGAGCGAACCGTACTTTCACCTACTTCTAAATCTTCGTATCTTTCTTTTAGCCAATCTTCTACTTGTGCCGCAGACATATCTGGATGTTCTCTTAGCCAGGATAAAATTAGTTCTTTATAAGGATCTAATTTCTTACTTCTGGTTTGAATGGAATCAACCCACTTAGACATATCCGAAGGATTCTTTTTTAGATAACGATGAACGGTTGATCTTGAGATTCCTAGTTTTTCAGCTACCTTTGTCTTACTAAAACCCTTTTTAATTAATTGATGTATTTCCATATACATTTCCCACTTATCCACCTTTACGTCCTCCACTGTTCTGTATGTTTTGATATAAACATTGTACAATGGAAGTTCTTATTATTAATATTTTTGTGTAAATAAGTGTGTCTTTTTATCTAGCAAAAACTGTCTACTCTAGTTTAGCAGTCACAATAATCCAAATTATTTAGATTTTGACTATAAATTAACTTTAAATGAAGACAATTTTATCAGAGAATTTGATGGTACTAGCCAACAAATCAATTGGAAATCGATACAATATGCAAATGAAGATGATAAAAGATTTTATATCTATGTATCTGAAATTAAAAGACTTGTTATAAAAAAAGTACCCCATTCTTTAAATGAAGAACAAATATTAGAATATAACAATAAAATTCGAGAATACCTGAATGATTCAGGTGTTACCATACAAAAAGTGTAGGATAAGTATTCCTACACTTTTTTATATTAATACACCCACAAATAGTGCTCTAAGGGTGTAAAACCACCAGTCAACACTATCATAATAATGGCGAGAACCACACTAAATATTATTGCAAAATTTCTAGTAGCTCAAGATTATCTTCAGCTCTATAGAATAAATGACTAACCCCAATTCTTATTAAAATGAATGTGCTTATTTTATCATCATCTAAACCTGATCTGATATTAAAATAAGATCTTTATTCTACAGGTTCAAGCGGGATTGATAAAGGGGTGTCATCTTCTGGATTCATATTATAATACAGTGGGACATCTCCACTATAACCACCGCTGCCAATCGGGATCGATTGATCAATGATCGCTGTTTTTGAACCGAAAGGAATAATTGTCTCTATTTCAACATTAATATGGACAACTGGCTCAATATGGACACTATTTATTTTCATTCCGGTTATAAGTGTTTCCACCTCTGTATTCACAAAGCCGATCACTTCTAAATTAACTGGAATTTTAGGTCCTAAATTAGCTAATAAAGGGATACCAAGCACTTGTCCGAGAGGAATTTCAATTAAACTCCCCTGCTGGCGAACCTGTTCTATTTCTGATTGGCTTAATTCCAATTCTAATAAATCGGATTCATCAGGGCTCACCCCTTGTTCAAGTAAGTGAAGAAATTGTTCCACTCGAGATTGAATATTACGTTGAATGCGAGTTTCTTGGGCAGCATTAACTTGATAGCTAACAACTCGACCCTCCTGATCATATTGAAAAGTAATCAACTCGCCTAATTCTAAGTCCTCATTCATCTGCTCTCCAATTGCAACACCCATCGCCATGTTGGCATATTGTTCATTCCTTGTTTCGGCAATTTCTAATAAAATCGGTTTTATTCTATAATTAACATAAAGTATACTAAGAAAAGTAATCAAGCAAAACAAAACGATTGTTAGTCCTAAAATGTCCTTTTTTGAACCTACAAATCTTTTTTTCTTTCGCCACACAGCAATCCCTCCTAACATAGAATATGCTCATGTTAGAAGGGATAGTATTAGTAATTTATTATAATCCATAGCCAGTAACGGTTATATTTAAATGGTCAGCAAGATCAAGGTCATATGGTGTAATAACTTTATTTTGATAACTGATTACTCGGACGACTGGGCGATTATAAAGCTGTTTATTTTGTCTAACAACAATTGCACGACAACCATTATTAAGTTCAATTGTGACCCCATTCGGATAAACGGTAATGCTCTCTCGAAACGTACGAATCATTTCTTGATCAAATAAGGTCCCGCTTCCTGCATATAAAATTTCCAATCCTTCTTGAGGAAGCATCGCTTCACGATAAATTCGATCACTTGTCACCGCATCAAATACATCTGTAATTGCTAATACCTTGCCAAACTTATGAATGTCATCCTCTTTAATGCCTCTTGGATAACCAGAGCCATTTAGCCGCTCATGATGTTGATAAGCACAGTGGGCAACTAGTAATGAAAAATCTGATTTTCTTAAAAATTCAAAACCAAGCTCTGGATGTGTTTTGATCGTCTCAAATTCTTCAGGAGTTAGTTGGCTATTTTTCTTTAAGATCACATCTGGTAAAAAAACTTTACCAATATCATGAAGTATTGCCCCTAAACCGATCTCTTTTACTTCCTTCTGTGAGAAATGTAATTCATTAGCTAATGCAATTGAGTAGATGGCAACATTTACTGAATGCTCAAACAAATAATCATCACTAATAAATATATCTGACATCAACGTTAAAACCTGATCGTCTTCTTGAATTTGAGATACAAGCAGGTCAACAAGCCCACTCATTTTCTCTGTTGTTTTATCAAATAAAAAAGCTTTATTTTTAATTCCATTATTTTCAAATGAATAAAAAAAAGACTTTACTGTCTGAATTGCCTCGAATCTCACTTGCTCTGAAATAGACGAATGAATCACAATATCATCTGAAAGCTCGTCTTTCACATAAACAAACGTGACGCCTAATTCTAGTAATCGGTTTATAACTGGTCTTGTTAAAGTAACTTCACTTTGGACTAACACTTTACCTTGATCATTATAAATTGGCTTCGCTAATTCTTTTCCTTCTGTTAATTCTCTCGTTGGCACTAATCTCATTATGAACTCCTAACTTTCTATTCCAGTAAATAATTATGTTCACTAGATATATCGACATCATTCTACAAATCATGAAGAAGGAATCAGGATTTTTCTGCTATTCGTTTTAGGGTTAACTGTAGAAGGTCCCGAATAAATTCAGGCATGAAAAACTGCTTTGATTGAGCACGTGAAATTTGTGGTGATAAATGACCGAATGTAAACATATCAGCTGTCGCTAAGCGGTACATCTTGTTCACATCTAACGGTTCATTTCCAATTAGTAGGCTTTCAACATATTCATTACCTTCATTGTCGTACTTCATTTCAAACTCTACATCAGCATATACTAAAGCCCCCATCACCTTCCCTCGAAAACCATAACCTTTCACTT
Source organism: Amphibacillus sp. Q70 (assembly GCF_052055485.1). GTDB lineage: Bacteria > Bacillota > Bacilli > Bacillales > Amphibacillaceae > Amphibacillus. The sequence continues at coordinate 3,740,400 of NZ_CP197171.1, forward strand.
GAAGTTGTCGATAAGCCTTTGTCAATCCTGCTCGGACAACTTCTAACAATTCTTGACCTGTCAAAGTGACTAAACAAGGATTAATCGGGTGCGGACAATTACTATGCACATCTAATTCAGTGACAACACCTTGCTCAAAGCCTTGTAATAGAATACCAGCATTTAACATAGCAGCATCTGCATTCGTCCATGTTTTTAAAGTGTGTGCTAATTGCTTGATCAAATATGTTTCTTTAAACCAATCTACTTCAAGAGGCTCGGTTAAAGTGACGATCTTTTTATTCAATAATCGATCTGTCTCAAACCTATGCCTACTTATTAATTCAATAGTCTTTGAATCCTCTAAATCATCCTGGGTTGGATGAGCTGTAGCCTTTTTATCAATTAATGTTTTTTGATCATGATCCCAAATCAATTGGATTTCACCAACATAATAGCCTGACTTCCCTACAGCTGTTGAAATAGTTTGATTGAAGTATTCCTCGCTTTCAAACAGATGGTGTGTATGCCCTCCTATAATGACATCAAGATCAGGAAATTGTTCAGCAATCACTTCATCTTGATCAACTCCTAAATGTGATAATAAAAGAACAATATCACTTTGCTGCTTGATTTCTTCAATATATCTAGCCAGGGTTTCTAATGGATCATGAATATCCCAGCCTAAAGGGCTATAAAAAGCAGTGAAAGGAGCAGTTAAACCAACTATAGCCACTCTCACAGCTGAATCAGTTGATAATATTTGATAAGGTTTAAGCCAATTGGGCTGTTCATCACTCTGGCTAGAAAGATTGGCACAGACAACCGTAAATTTAGCTTGATCATATAGATCAAAAAGCTCTTTTTTAGTCAAGGTAATTCCTTCGTTATTTCCAATAGTAACCACATCATAATTCGCTTTATTTAACAAATCGACATTCCCTTTTCCTTTTAAAGCCTCTGTTATCGGGTTCACTCGATCAATATGATCACCATTATCTAATAAATAATAGGCTTGATTATTTTTCCTTCGTTCAGTTATTTTTTCATTTAGAAAATGAATAATTCTCGGCCAATTATCAAAATAACTATGTAAATCACTCGTATAATAGAAATAAATTTCTTCTTGCATCTTATAAGCTCCTATCTGAATTACAATATCATCAATATAAATGTTAAGCTTATTTTCTATCTTAGCACATATTATGAAAAATCCCGTATCTTAGTGTTTGATAATACTTAAAAAATGCTATGCAAACATAAAAATAATCCGCCTCATGAGTTATCAACTCTTACTTTGGCGGATTATTTCGTCATAGTGCTGTTCACTTATCGGGAACAGTTCTAATAGCTTATTGATTACAATCAATAAGCTTTATATCTTTCTTTTCAATCAAAGTCGTCCATTTCTTTACACCCTGTTAGAGCATCTAAATCTCTAGAGTATCTTAGTTATGACTTATCACCTCATTAATGGGCTCTTTTAAAATCACTTACTGTTTGAATGTTAATTTAATTCCCAAAACAAATGAAATCAGAGCTAAGCCTGTATATCTCACACAATTAATAAAAGCCTCGAAATAATATCCATGAATAACAATACCACTACCAGAACTGTCGTTTGGAAAAACAATACCACTACCAGAACTGTCGTTTGGAAAAACAATCGTACCTAAACTCAAAAAAATAATTATGGCTAAAGCAATCAGCGCATACCCAACATATTTCGTCCAATCATTTTTCAATTTTAATCCTCCTGTCAATTGATCGTTCATTTCTCATCTTTCTTTTTCTAATCCTATCATTTTATTAATGTTTATCATATCATTTCTTGTCAATGTTATATATTTAAAAACTATCAAAAATATAACCCTTGCCACAAATATTATTGTGACAAGGGTTAACATATCTTAACCTATAGAACCTTCCATCTCGAAGCTAATCAAGCGGTTCATTTCAACGGCATATTCCATTGGTAATTCTTTTGTAAATGGCTCGATAAAGCCCATAACAATCATTTCAGTTGCTTCAACTTCTGAAATACCGCGACTCATTAAATAGAATAATTGTTCTTCTGATACTTTTGATACCTTTGCTTCGTGCTCAAGTGAAATATTTTCGTTTAATATTTCATTGTAAGGAATCGTATCTGAAGTTGATTTATTATCCATGATTAACGTATCGCACTCAATATTAGAGCGTGCGCCATCTGCTTTACGACCAAAGTGAACAATGCCTCGATATGAAACTTTTCCACCATGCTGTGAAATGGATTTGGAAACAATTGTTGAAGAAGTATTGGGCGCCAGATGGTACATTTTCGCCCCAGCATCTTGATGTTGCCCTTTGCCGGCTAAAGCAATAGACATCGTGTTTCCTCTTGCCCCTTCTCCTCTTAGTAAAATAGAAGGGTATTTCATCGTTAATTTCGAGCCAATATTGCCATCAATCCATTCCATCGTTCCATTTGCTTCACAAGTTGCACGTTTGGTTACGAGGTTATAGACATTATTTGCCCAGTTTTGAATCGTTGTATAACGACAATAAGCATCCTTCTTAACAAAAATCTCAACAACCGCACTGTGAAGTGAATTCGTTGTAAATACAGGTGCTGTACAGCCTTCTACATAATGAACAGAAGCTCCTTCGTCAACAATAATAAGCGTCCGTTCAAATTGTCCCATATTTTCCGAATTAATTCGGAAATAAGCTTGTAATGGAGTATCTGATTTTACCCCTTTTGGAACATAAATAAATGAACCACCTGACCAAACAGCAGAGTTTAAAGCAGCAAATTTATTATCTGTGTAAGGAATAACCTTGCCAAAGTATTGTTTGAACAGATCTTCATGTTCCTTTAATGCTGAGTCCGTATCTTGAAAAATGATGCCTAGCTCTTCAAGATCTTCTTTTAAGCTTTGATAAACAACCTCTGATTCATATTGTGCTGATACACCAGCTAAATATTTTTGTTCTGCTTCTGGAATACCAAGCTTATCAAATGTTCGTTTAATTTCTTCTGGAACCTCATCCCAAGAGCGTTCTGACTTTTCTGATGGCTTCACGTAATAAGTGATTTCATCAAAATCAAGATCAGAAAGGTCACCACCCCATTGTGGCATTGGCTTGCTATAGAAATGTTCAAGTGCTTTCAAACGATAATCAAGCATCCACTGAGGTTCCTCTTTCAGATTAGAAATCTCTTCAACTACTTTTTTCGTTAAACCTTTTTCGGTTCGAAATATCGAAACATCTTTATCATGAAAACCATATTTATATTCTCCTACTTCAGGTGCATTATTAACCATAATAGCCCTCCTTATGTGTTATCGTAGTCGATAAACATTCATTTAATTCTCTTTCTGATCAACTGCCTTTTCCATTGCCTTCCATGCCAGAGTTGCACATTTAATTCGAGCTGGGAATTTCGAGACACCTTGAAGTGCTTCAACATCTCCCATATCTAGATCAGTCAGCTCAACGTCTTCACCCAGCATTAACTTGGAGAAATAATGTGACATCGTCAAAGCATCTGACAATTTTTGTTCCTTTATTGCTTGTGTCATCATCGAAGCAGAGGCCAAACTAATTGAACATCCTTCACCTTCGAATTTAACATCTTTAATTCGATCATTCTCAACAATTAAATAAAGTTGAATCCGGTCACCACAGGTAGGATTGTTCATTTCCAAGGTAAGTGCCTCTTCTGACAATGAGCCTCGATTTCGAGGATTCTTATAATGATCCATAATAACCTGTCGATATAACGTGTCTAGATTGTTAAAAGACATCGGTAAAAAACTCCTTCGTTTTCTGTAATCCAGCAACGAAGCGATCAGCATCTTGCTTCGTATTATATAAATAAAAACTTGCTCTTGCCGTCGCAGTGACACCCAGCCATTTCATTAGAGGTTGTGCACAATGGTGTCCAGCTCGGACAGCAATTCCTCCTGCATCTAACACTGTTGCTGTATCATGCGGGTGAACGTCAGTTAAATTAAAAGTAATTAATCCGGCACGCTCTGCTGGACCATAGATCTCTATTCCATCAATTGTCCTTATTTGGTCGATCGCATAGCTAACTAATTCCTTTTCATGTAAAGCTATTTGATCAAGTCCGAGTTCTGTCAAGTAATCAATTGCTGCGGCAAGGCCAATTGCACCTGCAATAATCGGCGTTCCTCCTTCAAATTTCCACGGAAGTTCCTTCCAAGTTGAATCATAGAGATCAACAAAATCAATCATTTCTCCGCCGAATTCAACAGGCTCCATGTGTTCCAATAAAGCCTTTTTACCATATAAAACACCTATTCCTGTCGGGGCACACATTTTATGACCTGAGAAAGCATAAAAATCACAGTCTAAATCTTGCACATCTACTTGAAGATGTGGAGCCCCCTGTGCACCATCTACTAATAAAATGGCATCATGACGATGTACAATGTTAGCTATTTCTTTGATTGGATTAATCGTACCCAATACATTTGACACTTGTGTAATCGCTACGATCTTGGTAGCAGATGTCACTGTTTTCTCCACTTCAGTTAACGAAATGGTCCCATCAGACTCTAATGGAATATATTTCAAAATTGCACCTGTTCGTTTACTCAACTGTTGCCAAGGAATGATGTTACTATGGTGTTCCATCTGAGTGATGACAATTTCATCGCCCTTATTTAAATGTTGATTACCATAGCTACTTGCGACTAGATTTATTGCAGCCGTTGTTCCTCTAGTGAAGATAACTTCTTCTCTATGCTTTGCATGAATAAATTGTTTGACTCGATCACGCGCAGCTTCATATTGCTCTGTTGCTCGCGTTCCAATTGTATGCACACCACGGTGAACATTGGCATTGTTCAAACGATAATACTGATCAATAGCCTCAATCACTTGTATTGGTTTCTGTGCAGTAGCAGCTGAATCTAAATAAACTAAAGGAAAACCATTTACCTCTTGCGTTAAAAGTGGAAAGTCTTCACGAATTGCAGTAACATCCATTTTAATATACTTTCCCTTCAATAACATCCGTTAATTGTGTTCTTACAGCTTCAATTGGAATACTTTTAACAACTGGTGCTAAGAAACCATGAATAATTAAACGCTCTGCTTCCTGTTTTGAAATTCCTCGACTCATTAAATAATAGAGCTGAAGAGGATCAACTCGACCAACTGAAGCAGCATGACCTGCGGTAACATCATCTTCATCGATTAAAAGGATTGGATTCGCATCGCCTCTTGCATCCTTGCTTAACATGAGCACTCGTGATTCTTGTTCAGCATTTGCTTTCGATGCACCATGTTCAATTTTTCCAATACCATGGAAGATAGCTGATGCACGTTCCTTCATTACACCATGTTGTAAAATAAGTCCCTCTGATTGTTTGCCGTGATTAACAATTTTTGCAGTGAAGTTCTGGGTTTGATCACTCCTGCCAACAGAAACAGCTTTAGCATAACAGAATGAATCTTCACCTATGAGATGGGTCACGTTTTCTGAAATGGTATTACCATCATTCATTTGTCCGAGTGCCCACTCAATTTTTGCATCGCGACCTGCTACACCTCGACGGTTAATATATGTCGTCGTTCCGTGTGCAAAGTGATCAACTGAACCATATGAAACAGATGCATTATCTTTAACAATAACCTCTGAAATGACATTAGCAACCGTTTGGGTTTCGTCATGATCAGATAAATAATTTTCAACATACGTCACTTGACTATTCTCTTCAGCAACGATAATGACATGATTAAACAGGGCTAAATTTTCATCTTCCTGCCAAAAAATTGATTGAATGGGTGTATCAATAACAACATTACGTGGAACGTATAAAAAGACTCCACCATTCATCAAGGCAGTGTGAACAGCTGTTAATTTGTGCTCATCAACAGTTACAGCTTCAGTTAGATAATATTTCTTAACCAGATCAGGATGATCCTGCATAGCTGTAAAGATATCAGTAAAAATAACACCCTTTTCTTCTAAATCACTTGTCAGCGTTTGATAACTTTTGAATTGATTTCGTAAAATCACCAAGTTCTGGTCATCTTTTGATAAATCAACGAATTTTTTTATATGATCAGGTAGATCAGCTAAAGAAGAGATTTCTTCAGCCTCTGCTTGATGTGAAAAGCTTGAAAAATCCCAATGGCTAATATTTGTTTTATCAGGCTTTGGCATGTCAAGCTGATGAGCCTGCTCTAATGCATCAGCACGAAGTGTTTTCATCCATTCCGGCTCATTATTTTGCTTTGAAAAGTTCTCAATATAATCTAGTGTGTATTTCTCCAACATTTCAACTGACATACAATCTCTCCTCTCCCTTAAGCGTCTAAACCAACTGTTTCATCCTCGATGCCGAGTTCTTGTTTAATCCAGTCATATCCTTCACTCTCTAAACGTTCAACTAGTTCTGCACCGCCTGATTTAACGATACGACCTTGCATCATGACATGCACATAATCAGGTGTCACATAGTTTAGTAGTCGTTGATAGTGGGTAATGATTAAGCAGCCAAAAGAGTCATCTCTCAGTTGATTAATTCCTTTTGAAACAACTTTTAAAGCATCGATATCAAGTCCTGAGTCAATTTCATCCAAAATACCGATTGCTGGTTTGATCAGCATTAACTGAAGAATTTCATTACGTTTCTTCTCACCGCCTGAGAAGCCTTCATTTAAATAACGTTGTGCCATGTTTTTATCAATATCAAGGAAGTCCATTGCCTTATCCATTTCTTTAATGAATTTCATTAATGGAATCTCATTGCCTTCTTCACGATGGGCATTGATGGCAGAACGCAAAAAGTCAGATGTTGTGACACCACTGATTTCACTTGGGTATTGCATCCCTAGGAATAGACCTGCTTTCGCACGTTCATCTACTTCCATTTCTAGAACATCTTCGCCGTCCATTAGGATAGAACCTTTTGTCACTTCATAACTAGGATGTCCCATAATAGCAGATGCTAAAGTAGACTTACCTGTCCCATTCGGTCCCATAATAGCATGGAATTCGCCACCTTTAATGGTTAGGTTTACCCCTTTTAAAATTTCCTTGCCTTCAATTTCAACATGAAGATCCTTGATTTCTAAAGTTGATCCAGTCATAAACTATACCCCCAAAATGAATATTTTATTTTATCGAACAGTAAGATTATACCATTCTCATTCTATTCTCATTACAATCTTATACTATTTCAAATCTAATATCAAGATTTACAACCAAGTATACTGTAGTTTTTTAAACCTTATAGTATAAAAAGTGATTCATCCTATGATTATTAACATATTTAAGCTTTAGAGCCTAAATAATGAAGGTGAAATGTCTTAATGATTGATAGATATGTTAAACCCCCTTCCATAAAAAATAGAAGGGGGGAGTTTGTCTCAATACCTATGATTATCAATCGCATTTCTTAATTGTTAATATATAATGATTCTTGAGTAAAATTAGTTGGTTGAAAATTAGTTCGTTCCTAGGTAAGGAATGACTTCACCATCATATCGTTCGTTAATAAATTCGCGAATCGCTTCCGATTGTAAAACTTCTACTAATTTTTGCAGGTTCTCATTATCTTCATCTTCTGCTCGAACCGCTACAATATTTATATATTGGGAATCATCACCTTCCATAAACAAGGCATCCTCTAATGGTGACAAATCAGCCTCAATCGCATAATTTGTATTAATTGCCACTAGGGTGTCTGGTTCATTTTCATAAGATTGAACCAAAAATTCTGGGTTCACATCAGGTGAAAAAGTTAAATCCAATGGATTATCAACAATATCGTCAATGGTTGCCACTGATTTTTCAACATCAGCAGCTAATTCAATAAAACCGTTCGCTTCAAACAAGGATAAAATCCGACCATGGTCAGGCACACTTCTACTAATAATCACTTCTGTACCTTCTTCAATGTCATCAATGCTTGCTATTCCTTTTGAATAAACACCAATCGGCTCAATATGAACACCGCCGAGATTAACGATGTCATAATCTTTTTCATCAATTTCATCTTCTAAATAAGGAATGTGTTGGAAGAAGTTAGCATCAAGTTCCCCTCTAGATAAATCTTCATTTGGCAGTGCATAATCAGTATACGTCTCAATTGTTAGTTCGATTCCTTCCTCTTCTAAAACTGGAATTGCTTCCTCTAAGATCTCGGCATGTGGAACACTTGTTGCGCCCACTTTAATTTCATTATCAGCCGAACTATTCCCTCCACATGCGACTAACAATAAACTAGTTACAATCAAGATCAATACAGTTAACCTACTTTTCATTTTCTCATTTCCCCTTTTTTAATATTTATTTTTAAAATTAACGTTTGTCAATTTTGCTAGTTATAAAGTCACCAATAAATTGAAAAATAAAAACAATCAAGATAATAAGAATCGTACAAGCAAAAACAATATCAAAATCATGTCTAGTAAATCCGTAAAAATAAGCATAGTCGCCTAATCCACCAGCACCAATGACACCGGCAACAGCTGTATAGCCAATTAAAGCGATCGCAGTTACAGTTAATCCCGATACAAGTGCAGGCATCGATTCTTTTAATAAAACCTTCCAAATGACCGTTGATGTTTTTGCCCCCATAGATTGTGCTGCTTCAACAACACCCTTATCAACTTCCCGTAAAGCTATCTCTACTAGTCGACCATAAAAAGGGGCTGAACCAATAATTAAAGCTGGTAAGGCGGCATTGGGTCCTCTAAAGGTCCCAAGTAAAAATGTTGTAAATGGAATCAGCAATAAGATCAAAACAATGAATGGAATAGCCCGAAAGATATTTACCAAAGCAGCCACAATGAAGTGAATCACATGGTTTTCCCAAATACCACCTGGTGAGGTTAAATAAAGTAATAAGCCCAGCATAATCCCTAAAATTAATGTCCCCATTAGGGCAATTAAAGTCATATAAAAAGTTTCACCCGTTGCTTCAACTAAATCAAACCAATCAACATTAGGAAATAAATTAGTCATTGTCAATCACCTCCACTTTAACAGAGGTTGAACGGATGTAAGCAATCACTTGATCGACAATTGCTTTTGCTCCAGTAATTTGTATATATAAGGAGCCATAAGGTCCAGCTTGGGTCTGCTTAATATTCCCCTGCAAAATATTTAACTCTACATCATAATCTTTAGCAACTTGACTGATTAAAGCCTGATTAGTCGATTCACCAATAAACTGTAGTTTCAAAATTTGACCTGACGATATTGTTTGAATTAATGAATCCTCAGCTACCTCTTCATCTGGTTTTCCCATCACTTGTTCAACAAATCGCTTGGTCACGAGCTGTTGTGGGTTTGAGAAGACATCAAGCACGGCTCCTTGCTCAATCACGCGACCATTTTCCATAACAGCTACGTTATGACAAATTTTTTGAATCACATGCATTTCATGAGTGATTAAAATAATCGTTATCCCTAACTTTTCATTAATATCAACTAGGAGTGAGAGAATTGCATCTGTGGTTTCCGGGTCTAAAGCTGAAGTTGCTTCATCACAAAGTAAAACCTTTGGCTGGTTAGCTAATGCACGGGCGATTCCAACACGTTGTTTCTCACCACCACTTAGTTGCGATGGGTAAGCATTTCCTTTCCCGGTTAAACCAACTAAGTCAATTAATTGATCGACTCTTTCCTTACGCTCTGCCTTAGGAACTCCTGCAATTTCTAACGGGAAAGCAATATTCTCACTTACCGTTCGTGACCAAAGCAGATTAAAGTGTTGAAAGATCATTCCCATTTCTTGTCGAGTCGCGCGCAACTCTTGTTTATTAAGAGTGGTAACGTTTTGATCACCCACGGTCACTGTACCGTCCGTGGGTTCTTCCAACCGATTGATCAATCGAATAAAGGTACTTTTCCCTGCCCCACTATAGCCAATAACACCAAATATTTCACCAGACTCAATCGATAGATCGATATGATCCACAGCCTGAATACTCTGGTTCGCCGTTTGGAATGTTTTTGATAATTGTTGTATTTTAATCATCTTAACCCCCACTTTACTTCTATTCAGAAAAACCAAGAAGTCCACTATGAAAAGCCGATTTCTCTCCGCTTCCATTCGTTTTTAGTCTCGATACTTTTCTAACGTATAAAAAAGCGTCTATCTGCCCTGAAAGAACAGAAAGACGCTGGAATAGCCTTTCAGTCCTCTCATCTACCAAAGTGTGCACCTCGCAGGAATTGGCACCATTTTAAACACGAATTGTTTAATGGTTGCCGGGTTTCATCGGGCCAGTCCCTCCACCACTCTCGATAAGAGCCATCAATTATTTAATTAATTAAAAATGATCATATCATGTGACACCAAATGTGTCAATTCGTTTTCATGTTTTTTTCAACGTGATATACTATTAAAAATGTCTCTTTACTCGTCCTTTTGAGTAAAATTTCAAGTTTCGCATACTTGCCCAATCAAAAACAAAGATTTTAAAGGATGAAACAGATGAAAGCATTAAATTTTACATTACCATATATTGATAAAGAGGGATCTTATCAACTTAAAAGTGATCTTGGAAAAATCATCGTCTTAACCTTTTGGACATCCTGGTGTCCTGCTTGTGGATCTGATTTACCATTAAAGGAAAAACTTTATCAAACCGTTGACTCAGAAAAAGTTAAATTTATCACGATTAATGTGGCTGGCAGAGAACGTACCCCAAATGAAGGCCTACATTTTCATAATAACTTTTTAACACAGCCAACTTTAGTTGACCGTGGTCTGGAAGTCTATCGACAATTTAATTGTCTAGGTGTTCCAACAACAGTGATCATCAATCAAGATGGAGAAATCATTACCCAATTATCTGACCATGCAAACCCGATCGATATGATCCAAACGATCAGCCCATACATTTAATTGATCCGAAAAACCAGGAATGCCCACTGGTCCTTTACTATCCGCCCAAGTGAGATGTCCCTCAAAGAAGTCGCTTTCCGCAAGGATTGAGGACTGCAGGACATAGGTCATGCAGGTGCTGGGACTGGGATTACCAATGTTGTCAGGTTAACACGACCGCTACAGAAAAACCCTACGCTTTCCTTGTCCTATGGAAACAACGTTAAAAATTTTGCTTCCACAAATTATAAAGCAGCATTTCTACTTTCCTAACTTATAAATAGAAATGGCACTTAGGTTAGCTACGGCTCAAATTGGAGCTAACCTAAGTGCCAGGTTAAAGAAAGTTTTTTTATTCTTGATCAAGAACTTTTTGGTATTGTTCTGAAGTTAATAGCTTATCAAAATCTGCTTCATCTGTTAACTCAACAACAATCATCCAGCCCTCCTCATATGGTGATTCATTTACAAGTTCTGGACTATCTTCTAATGCTTCGTTTACTTCAACAACTACAGCATTTATCGGTGCATATAACTCTGAAACTGTTTTTACGGACTCTACACTGCCAAAGGTTTCAGTTGCCACAAGTTGATCGTCGACTTCAGGTAGCTCAACAAAGACAATATCACCTAGTTCATCCTGCGCATGATCTGTGATCCCAATTGTTACTTTTCCAGCTTCTTTTTTTACCCAAACATGTTCATCTGTATACTTCAAATCATTTGGTACATTCATTTTATTTCCTCCTTTATTATTTCCAGTTTTGTTCAAATTGTTCTTCCCTAAAGCCAACTGTTACTCTCTCACCATCAAATGCAAGTGGGCGTTTAATTAACATACCATCTGAAACAAGCAGAGTTATCTTTTCATCATCCGTCATCTGTGGTAATTTATCTTTTAATTGTAGCTCACGATATTTTTTCCCACTAGTATTAAAAAACTTCTTGATTGGCAACTGACTTTTCTTAATAATAGTCGCTAATTGCTCTTTATTCGGTGCTTGCTCGACAATATGTAAATCATTATAGGCAAGATCATTTTCATCCATCCACTTTTTAGCTTTGCGACACGTACTACACTTTGGATAACAATAAAAATCAATCATCCGACCCACTCCTTAATTATAAATTACCTTTACATACAGTATAAATTGGACATTATTATTTGGCTAGTGAATTGCTTATTACTTGTTTGTATATTTTCAAACTTTTAAGCCACATTAATATTATTACCATTATATAAGGAGGATATGAGTATGCAACAGACAAATCAACAAAATAATGGATCAATGGCTCAACCACCAATGATGATCAGCAGTAAAGATTTATTGTATTTAACGGATATGATGTCATGGAATTTAAATGTGGTTAAAAAGGCCAATTACTTAGCAAAGGATTGTCAATTACCAGAAATCAAGCAAGCCATTGAACAGGTTGGGCAAATGCATCAGCAACATTATCAAAAATTACTCAATCTGACAAAAAGTCAATCTAATCAAACGGTTCATTAAGGAGGAAGGCAAATGCAAGCAAGTAAAGTTCAAAATCCAGAAACACCTGTTGAAAAAACACCACAATTAAATGATCGAGATATTATCAATGATTTCCTTGCAACAGAAAAATATATGACAAATGGCTATTCTACAGCATTAAATGAATGTAGTAACCATACTTACTATGAAAACCTGCTACAAATCTTTACCGAAACACAAAATCAGCAACGTCATCTCTATAATCTAATGTTCAAAAATGGTTGGTATAGTCTGGACCAGGCAGATCAACAACAAATTAATCAGGCAGCCGAACAATTTACAGGTTATCTGAATCAATTCCCGACACATTAAAGCTGAACAATAAAATTGTCCTAACGATTGGCATTCATTCCTAGTAATAGAACAGCTAATCATTAGGACTTTTTTATTTGATTTTTAAAAACGATTCATTTTGTAGTTTAGTTTTCATTGAACTACTCTCTACTTCATTTCTAATGAAATTTGGAGTAGGAGTCTTCTGTCGGAAATCGGCTAAAACATTTGAGGTTAGTCATTCGTAAGATCGACTTAAGGATTTACTTTGGATGAATCTATTTATTCCCGAAAAGTAAAGAATTATGTAACAGCAGATTCATAATAAAAATCTAACAAACAGCAAGTAATTTAAAGTGACTTTTTAAAACGTAACCATTATTATTTACAATTTTAAAGAAAAGAGCTACAATTATATATAATCTTAGCTTATTCATACTATTGAAAGGTCATCTAGCCAATTCACCTTTGAGGTGTTGCGTTAAAAGGTTAGAAAAATCCGTTAAGTAAAAGCTCATGACTCACTTCATATTGTGTGATGAATCATTCAGAATAATAAACAGTTGCTTTAAGAATTGAGGTTAGATAATGAAAGAGCCTATCGTAGAAATTAAAGATCTTCATTATGCATATGAAGATAAAATGGCTTTAACTGATATTAATATTGAAATCAATAAAGGAGCTTTTTTGGGCTTAATTGGTCCTAATGGTGGTGGGAAAACAACGCTAATCAAATTATTGCTTGGTTTAATTACACCGCAGCAAGGCTCAATTCGCTTATTCGGGCAAAGTATCCAGCAATTTAATGACTGGAACAGCATTGGTTTTGTTTCACAGAAATCGAGTGCATTTAATCATGGATTCCCCGCTACCGTTAAGGAAGTCGTCTCAACTGGATTAACTGCAAGCATCGGCTATTTTAAATTCTTTACTAAAGCAGATCGAGAAAAAGTACTCAAAGCTATTGAGACAGTGGGGATGTCCGACTATATCCATCAAAATATTGGTGATTTATCCGGCGGTCAGCAACAGCGAATTTTTATCGCACGTGCCCTCGTGAGTGATCCGAAATTGCTTATTTTAGATGAGCCAACTGTTGGAATTGATACAGAGAACGTACAGAAATTTTATCAATTATTAAACAAATTAAATAAAGAAAATAACATTACACTATTACTCGTTTCACATGATATTGGTACGGTAACCAAATATGTTAATGGGGTTGCTTGTCTCAATAAAGTGATGCATTTCCATGGGGAAACTAGTGATTTTTCCAATTTATCAGAACAACAAATTTCACAATTTTATGGTCACGATTTAAATTTAGTGACCCATCATCATTAAGGAAGTGCTTCATTATGTTAACCCATTTTTTTCAATATCCGTTTTTACAAAACACATTATATACTGGGCTGTTAATTGGTTTAATTGCCCCATTATTAGGATCATTTGTTGTCGTTAGGCGTCTCTCACTAATTGCTGATGGTCTTTCTCATGTCACATTGGCCGGTATTGCATTTGGACTTTTTATCGAGAAAAAATATAGCTTATTATTTTTAACACCTTTTTATTATGGAACCATCTTTTCAATTGTAGGAGCTGTATTAATTGAGCGATTACGGCGAATTTATTCAGCTTTTCAGGAATTGGCTATCCCAATCATTTTATCAGCTGGAGTTGGGCTAAGTGTTATTTTTATTTCGTTAGCTGATGGTTTTAACAATGATCTTTACAATTATTTATTTGGCTCTGTCTCTGCAGTTAGCCGTAACGATCTTTACGGTATTTTATTCATTACCATCATTGTTGTCACAGTACTGATGATTTTTTATAAAGAACTTTTTATGTTATCCTTTGATGAAGAGCATGCAAGGGTCTCTGGCATTCATTCACAGCGTATTCATTTTCTTTTTATTGTCCTAACAGCTTTAGTAATTGCTGCATCCATTCGAATTGTTGGTGTGCTATTAGTTTCAGCTTTGATGACATTACCCGTTGCGGCGAGCATTCGATTAGCAAAAGGATTTAAACAAACGATTGTTTATTCGATTATTTTTGGAGAAATCTCAGTTGTTGGCGGCTTAATATCTGGCTATTATTTAGAAATTCCACCAGGTGGGACAATCGTGATGATTTCAATTCTTATTCTATTATTAACAATAGGTGGTAAAAAACTCTGGCTTAATATGAGGAGAAGGAAGGCGATTTTGTGAATATAGAAAAAGCATTAATTATTTTAAAAGATGCAGGCTATAAATACACAGATAAGCGCGAATTTATGTTAACCTATTTTTCAAAAGAAGATCGTTATCGTACAGCGAAAGATTTATTAAACTATATGGAATCTTATTTTAAAGGAATCAGTTTTGATACGATCTATCGAAATCTGAATCTATTTCATGAATTAGGTATTCTTGAATCAACTGAATTAGATGGTGAAAAGCATTATCAAATCTCTTGTGCAGAGCATCACCACCATCATTTCATCTGTAGAGCATGTGGGGCGACACAAGAGATAGAAGATTGTCCGATGAATCATTTACCAAAAGCCTTGGATAACTTCACTATTGAGGATCATAAATTCGAAATCTATGGTCTATGTCCTGCTTGTCATTAAAAAAGAGCCAGCTAATTAAAAACTCCTTCTAAGTGAATGCATTAAAAGAAAATGTTCAAAAAGACCAATGAAATGGCAGGTTGAATTTCGTCTGCCTTTTGCACTCACATTAGAAGGAGTTTGATTATTTATTTTACAATTAATACTGGACATTCTGCCCGTTTAGCGACCTTGTGACTAACACTACCCAATACCATCTCTTGCAATCTATTTAATCCTCTGCTGCCAATCACACATAAATCTACTTTATTATTATTAACATATTTAACAATAGTTGGACCTGGATCACCATGTAATATTTTAATTTCATAATCTATCTCTGCTTGCTTCAATTTTCGTTCTGAAATTTCTAGCTTTTCTTTTCGGCTTTGGTCTAATTCAGAAGCACTGTAAAGATGTGTGGCATCAGCTTTTGATGTCGCTGCATCAACGACATATAATACAGTGATTTTTGATTCTGGATTATTTTGAGCAAGATAAATTGCTTTTTCACTGGCACGAATCGCATACTCTGATCCATCCAAAGCTAATACAATATGTTTAAACATGAGACCACCCCTTACTATTTGATATATTTATTATAGCAATTTTTCGAAAGATTTGTATCATATTTTGAAAAGATTGTATGATTTAATCAATTAAGTAGGAGGCAATTGTATAAAGAACGAGTTCATTGGCTTGAAAAATTTGTTTATATAAATGATCAGGTACTGGTCGTGGCCCAATCGATGGAGCAATTTCAATAGTAAAGGCGGGCTTTTGAAATTGTGTCAAAAACCAGTCCGTAAAACCACCCCCACTTGGTGTTCCTTCAGGTTCAATTAATCGATACCTCGTCACTTCTGCCAACCTTTCTGCTAGGGGGCGATGTTGATCCACTAAATCATCAGGTAAGGTATAGCGCCAAAAGATCTCTTCTCCTGAGGAATGATAAGCAATTGCACAATCAAAATGATATTGCTTAACAAATTGATAGATCGCTTGTGTTTCGGGTTCAGATAATGGATGACTACCTTTATAATGACTAGAACTAGGTTGACCCGGATCAGCTTGGATAGACTCCCAATCCGCAGGATATTGTCGATTTAAATCTACTCCCCTGCTATTGGCTTTCCAGCCGGTAAAATCAGTAGAGTTATTATTCCAATCGATTAATTCTTTTCGATTAGATAAGTCATTGATTCCTCCCTGTACTAATGTCACACCATCTGGATTAACCATTGGAATAAACCAAAATGTAATATCAGTTAACCAATCTTCCCTAATCGAAAGCCACGGCCAACTACAATCGGTCAGTAAATGATTAATAAAGTCTACAATCAAACGTGTGGTCATCCACTCTCTGGCATGATGAGCACCGTGACATAAGACTGCCTTTTTTCCTGAACCTATCCGTAATGCATATAAATCTCGTCCTTCCACTGAAGAACCAATTGTTATTAGTTCAACTTGGTCTGGAAATTGTTTTTTCACATCATTTAAATCTATTTTGAGTTTTTGATAACTGTACATTTGCTTTGAATCAAAGTCATTTTCCATTAAAAACACCCCTTAATATGCCTATGCCAAGTTAAGGGGTGTTTAGTACTTTTATTCGGCTAAAGCACGTTTAGCTAGGATTTGGATCACCATGTCATCCATTGGTGGATTGTGTAAGCCAGCTCTTACATCACGATATAATTGCTCGAATCGATTAGCTTTTGATAATCCACGACCTCCGGCTACTCGCATAGCAAGATCAACAACCTCATTAGCTATATTCGTTGCCACTGTTTTTACCGCTGCTAACTCCGAACTTAATTCTTGCCGTGCTTCTGGTGTTCGATTATCCCACTCCATTGCTGTTTGATACATAAAACTTCTCGCTTGCATAAGCTTTAAATCCATCTCACCAATTTTTTGCTGAATATGTGGCACTTTAGCGATAGAGGTTTTTAGACTATTGGGTTTAAAGCTCTTAGCAAAATGGATTGCTTCATTTCTTGCCGCGATTGCAATTCCTAAATAACATGCAGGAACATGGAGCATCCAGCCTTTTGCCTTGCGTGGATTTGCTTGATTATTTAATTCAACAAGCCGTGTTGCATCAACTTTAACTTGATCAAAAACAACATCATCACTACCCGTTCCACGCATACCCAATGTATCCCATGTTTTATCAATTGAAATACCTGGTGAATCACTTTTGATTAAAAATGAGCCGACTGCTTCTTTATCCTTAACGTAAGCTGATACAATATAGTAATCAAGAACCGATGCCATTGTGGAAAAAATCTTTCTTCCTGATAATAAATAATGATCCCCTTGTCTTGTTGCTGTCGTCTCAGGCACACCACCACGTGTCGGACTACCAGTCGCTCGTTCAGACGCTATCCGATTGACAACTGCTTGTTTTTCAACAATCTCTTTAGCAAATTTATCAAAAATAGCTGGTTCCCAAAGCTGCTCTTCTGCGAGTTCCTTAACAATACCTAAGTGCCAACCTACTGAAAGGGCTGTTGCTCCATCACCAGCAGCTAGTCGCTCTTGGATTAAAACCAATTCATATAATGATAACCCCTCACCGCCTAAAGCTTTAGGTAATGTAATTGAGAAAAAATTCTCTTTGCGAAAATCGGCTACCGTCTCCGCTGGTAATTCTGCCATTTCTTCTGCCGATTTTACTCGCTCTTGAGCTTTATTCGCCAATCGCTCAGCCATTTGAAATAGTCTTTTTTGACGTTCATTTTTAATGTAACTGTTGAAGAGTTCCATAAATTAAAGCCCCCTCTTTGATCTTCTTTATAGCTCATTTTATGTTCTTTCATCAGAAGAAGCAATTATTTAACTTTACTTATATTGAGAAAACACCTTTATCTAATAAACACAATCGTTGCTGCAACTTGATCCGAAAAAAATCAAATCATCCATTAACGTTAAAAACAAATAGTGGATAAGGTTCATCGACTGATGACCTTACCCACTAATCTGAGAATGTTTTTTACATGAATAATTCTGCAATATTTTTTTCGAAACCTTCTTGCATTTCTTGAATTTCCTTGATCGATTGATTTAATCGTTCGGAGGAAGAGTCAGCTTCGGCAATTCCTGCTGCTGATTCTTCAGAAACACTTGCTATATTGGCAATAGAATCATTTATTAATTTTGTATTATCCAAAACGTCATACAATGAACTCGATACGTTAGCAATTTCCCCACTCATATTATTAATGATCGTGTTAAGATTTTTAATCGTATCCCCTGTTGTTTGAATTTGTTCTGAGCCTTCACTTACCGCTTGGTAACCTTCTTCTAATGCTTCAACAGCAGCTGATGATTCCTCTTGAATGCCTGTTGTAGTTGTTGTGATGTCATTAACAGACAAGCTTACCTGCTCAGCTAATTTACGAACTTCATCTGCCACGACAGCAAATCCCTTACCATGTTCACCCGCACGAGCTGCCTCAATCGCTGCATTAAGTGCTAATAAATTGGTTTGCTCGGCAACTTCTTGAATAACCGTAACAAGTTGAGTGATTTTCAAAGTCATATCATCTAAACCTTTAACTTTTTCTAATGACTGCTTAATCGTGTTATCGATAATGATCATTTTATCAACAGATTGATCCATTAATTGCCGACCTTCATTGGTAATATTAAGCATTTTTTCTGATTCACTTTTAATTCCTTCACCGTTTAGTGCAACATTCATAATGGTTTCGGTGAATTGTTGCATTGTTTCTGTTAAAGTCGAGGCTGATTGAGCCTGCTCATCTGCCCCGCTTGATATTTCTTGCATGGTATGAGCAATATTGTTGCTATCATCAGTTAAACCAACCACACTGTTATTTAGAACATTCGTTTGTTCATTAACGTGATCTGTAATCTTAGTAATAAAGTGATACATTTTTTCAAAATTGCTATGAGCAGAAGCCACTTTATCATTAATCATTTGTAAATCTTTATTTTTTACTTTTCCTTCTGGTAAATCAAGTATTTCCTCACTTGCTAGAGCATCAAGCCTTTTTTGAGTAAATTCCATATCTTTTGAATGGTTTCTAGCGAATAAGAAAGCTATGATAAGACTAATAATGAAAGCAGCAACGACGATTATAATACCGTCCACGCTGATACTTGTTAACACTCCTAATGAAAACAAGGTATAACCTAATGCAATAATATGTAGAATACTAACTACCACAGTCAAATAAATGATATTCATTTTATTTTTCATTTCAAAACTCTCCTTATACATATAATCCCAAACATTAAACAACTTAAACATTAAGTAGCTAGCGATATTTTATTTATGTAGAATCTCGTTTTTAAAATATCTTCCCAATCGCTTGTTTAATTCGTTCTTGATCAAATGGTTTTACAATAAAATCCTTCGCACCAGCTTGAATTGCTTCTAACACCATTTGTTGTTGTCCCATAGCTGAACACATGACGATTGTTGCATTTGGATCATTCTGTTTAATTCCTTTGACTGCTTCCACACCATTCATCTCAGGCATTGTAATATCCATGGTCACTAGTTCTGGCTTTAATTCATTATATAATTCAATAGCCATTTGTCCATTTTCAGCTTCACCCACAACCTCATGTCCTAACGATTCAAAAATATTCTTTAATTGCATACGCATAAAAGCTGCATCATCTGTTACTAAAATACGAGCCATTTCTCTATTTCTCCCCTATCTTTAATTCTCTTCTTCTTCAACAACTTGTTTTACTTCTGTTAGTTCTTCATAATTTAATACATAGGATAAATCGATGATTAATAATAAGCGATCTTCGAGCTTAGCTACACCACTTAAGAAATTAGCATTAATTCCTTTAATTGTCGTTGGAGCGGGCTCAATTATCGTCTCATCAATATCAATGACATCAGAAGCAGCATCAACAAGAAAACCAACAGAAACCCCATCAACTAATGAGACGAGCATTCTAGACTGATCGGTTTCATCTGATTTAGGTAAACTCATTCGCGTTTTCAAATCAATAACAGGAATAACATCACCACGTAACTTGGTAATCCCTTCAATAAAATCAGAAACCTTTGGTAAAGGAACAATCTCCAGTAATCGTTCAATCGAAACAATTTGTTGGATACTTGCTCCATATTCTTGTCCATTTAATTGAAAAACAATAAACTTTTCAGTACTCATATGCTTAACCCCTTTACCTTACTATAATGTCTCAATTATACCATGATTAACGACCTATTACCCTGACAATCTGCTAAATTAAGCATAAACCCTCTAAATACATTTAACAATGATGACTTTTGTCATATTTAGTCACTACTTTATTGATTGATCAGTAAGTAAATAGCTATTTTTTTACTCTCTGAATATTCAATTTCAACAAGCAATGCACGCTTAAATCCAGTAAGCTGTGCGTCTCCTTTTAAAACGGTCGGATGTGTAATATCTGTTTTAATATCTTTTTCTGCTAAATACGTAGATAGACTCCCAGCAATCATATTACCAAGTTCACCAGCAAACGATTCTAACATGTCATTTGACAAAGGCATACCAAACATTACTTCACCAATTTCACCAATAAAAGCCTCATCTGATCGTAAAACGAGTTCTCCTTTTAATCCGCCAGTAAACCCAATCATCACGCCAAAATTAACCGTTAAAGGCGGATTAATCAATTGGGGTGCACCTATATTTGGTTCAAGCGGTATAATATTTTTTACCGCAAATATAGTTCCATTGTATACTTCCTTGATTACTGCATTGATGTTATTTGTTTTCACAGTCATTACTTTTCCCCTTCTCTTATAAAAGCTCAATTTAGATGAAGCCTTTATCCTATATCTTTTAAGCTATATTACTATTTTCGGTCATGTTGACCTAGTTATAAAGTCTTTTTACGTTTTTCCAACAAAAAAATATTATAAACATTGAGTTTCCGCATAAACACTGAATTCACCTACAAAGATATTCTCTCTTTTAACATTTATCGCTACAACATCACATGCTTTTGGTTTCGAGGCCCTATGACTACGATAGAATTAGCTGCAAAGTTGGCGTATCAATAAGCTTAAAGTCCCTAAAATACGAATAAGAGCAAGTTTACCATTAACAACTAAAGTTACTAAAATACAGTTGACAGCATTTTTTGATTTGCTATACTTAAATAAAGTTATTGAGAGTGAGAATCAATATCATTTAGAATGTATGGTTGTTGTGCACTATAGTGAAATACAAAAATAACAAAGATATTAATTTCATTAATTCAATAATTTACCCATCTATAAAACTGATATATAATAAAAGGAGAGGTGTATAAATGAAAAAAGGTCACTTTTTCAGACTAAGTTTTAGTGTAGCGATAATTGCAATTTTTGCTTTGATGTTAGCAGCTTGCTCAAATTCAAATAATGAAACACCAGAAAGTAATGGGCAAGAAGATGATTCTTCCGAGGATGCAACAGTTGAAATCACAGACGCACATGGAACTGTCACTGTACCTGTAAATCCAGAGAATGTTGTTTCTTTGGATAGTAGAAGCTTTGAAACTTTAGCTAGTTGGGACATTGAATTAGTAGCTGCTCCAAGAGATTTAATACCAGCAGGAATACCATATGCAGACGACGAATCAATTCAAAACATAGGGAACCATCGCGAACCAAACCTTGAAATTATAGCTGCCGCAGATCCTGAACTTGTTATTGTTGGTCAAAGATTTGGTGGCTTTTATGAAGAAATAAAAGCATTAGTGCCCAATGCAGCCGTTATTGATCTTAATATCGATGTTTCAGAAGAAGCTGATACACCAGGAGATAACTTAGTAAATGGATTTAAGGATATTACAACCTCTTTAGGACTCATTTTTGATAAGAGCGAAGAAGCTGAACAATTGATAGCTGATTTTGATCAAGCTACTGATGCGGCCAAATCTGCATATAATGGAACAGATACAATTATGAGTGTTGTCGTATCTGGTGGAGATATTAATTTTTCAGCACCTCAATCTGGTCGTGTTTGGGGACCATTGTATGATATTTTCGACTGGACTCCATCATTAGAAATTGACCATGCTTCTTCAGACCATCAAGGCGATGATATTTCTGTTGAGGCGATTGCGGAAACTAATCCTGATTGGATTTTTGTAATGGATCGTGATGCTGGAACATCTTCTACAGAGGATACAGTTCCTGCTCAGGATGTTATTGATAATGCACCTGCTCTTCAAAATACAACCGCTATTACTGAAGAACAGTTATATTATGCCCCAGCGGATACGTATACAAATGAATCAATTGAAACATTTATAAAGATGTTTGAAGAAATTGCAGATACTTTAGCTCAATAGTATAGAGGAGTATAACTATAGTGCCAAAAAATATAACACATAAAATGTTTGGGGCTGGGAATTCTCAGCCCCAAAACTATAATCATCAAAATATTTGGACGAAACCTTTTATTTTAGCAATCATTATTGTTATTATTCTAGGTATTATTTCTATGTTTACTGGCGTTTATGACCTAAGAGGACATGAGGATGGAATGGAAATGTTTTTCATCACTCGTATTCCAAGGACAGCATCACTGATGCTGACTGGAGCTGCAATGGCAATGTCAGGACTCGTCATGCAGCTTATCACACAGAATCGCTTAGTGGAACCCACTACTACAGGAACGATCGAATGGGCAGGACTAGGACTGATTTTTGTTTATTTATTATTTCCTGCTCCCTCTTTGGTTCTAAGAATGACTGGCGCAATCATTTTTTCCTTTATAGGAACGATGGTTTTCTTTTTGTTTTTAAGAAGTGTTAAACTTCGTTCGTCTTTAATTGTCCCGATTATTGGCATTATGCTTGGATCGGTCGTTTCTGCAATCTCCACTTTTGTTGGACTCATTTTTCAAATGACGCAAAATATTGAAACTTGGTTTATAGGATCTTTTGCATCGATTCAAACTGGAAGGTATGAGTTTTTGTGGCTGATTATTTTAGTTACTTTTCTTATTTTTATTTATGCTGATCGATTGACTTTAGCTAGCTTAGGAGAAGATGTCACAACAAGTCTAGGCGTAAATTATAATAAGATCGTTCTCATTGGTACTGCTCTTATCGCCTTTGCAGTTGGAACGGTTGCAGCCGTTATTGGAAACTTACCTTTCTTAGGCTTAATTGTACCCAATATTATTTCAATGTTTAGAGGTGATGATCTCAGAAGTAATTTACCTTGGGTATGTGTGGTAGGAATGGGAACTCTAACTGCTGCTGACCTCATTTCTCGGACAATCATAAGTCCGTTTGAAGTACCTGTCTCTTTAATACTTGGTACAGTGGGTGCAGTCGTCTTTATTGTTATTTTATTGAGAAGAAGGAGGCTAGGATAACGAATTGAAACACACTAATGAAAAAAAAGGCAAACTTAATTCTAGCCTTCCTAATGAAAAAAGAGCTAATAAAGCTTTTCGCTCTAAAAAAGAAGAAAGGCGTTATTGGATTTTGCTGATAACAATGATTGCTTTAGGGCTTCTTTCTTCATATGGGCTTTTAGTTTATAATAACCCAGTTCCAGTAGATTCCCCTTCCTTTATCCCAGTTGTTCAAAGAAGGATAGTTGCTGTTATTGCAATGATTATTGCCGCAACTTGCCAGAGTTTAGCAACCGTTGCCTTTCAATCGGTTACTAATAATCGGGTGATAACCCCTTCACTTTTAGGATTTGAGGCACTTTACACAACCATACAAACGAGTGCGATATTTTTATTTGGTGCGACTGCGTTTATAGGTTTTAGTGGGATTGGGTCATTTTTATTTCAAGTTATTCTTATGGTATTGATGTGTTTAATCCTTTATGGCTGGCTACTATCTGGGAGGTATGGCAATTTACAGCTCATGCTCTTAGTTGGAATTATTATTGGAACTGGCTTAAGGTCTTTGTCAACTTTTATGAGAAAATTGCTTGCTCCGTCTGAATTTGATATTTTGCAAGCAAGATTATTTGGCTCAGTTAATAATGCAGATCCCGAATATTTTCCGATTGTCATTCCAATAGTCATCATTGTCGCATTGCTTCTGCTTCTTTTTTCTAGGCGTTTAAATGTCATGTCACTTGGTAAGGACATCTCTAGTTCTTTAGGCATTAATCATCAATTTAGCGTTATTTATACTCTTGTTCTAGTTGCGATTTTGATGTCAATCTCAACAGCTTTGGTTGGACCGCTTACTTTCTTTGGATTTTTAGTAGCAACCATGAGTTATCAGTTAGCACCCACTTATGACCATAGATATATTTTTCCAATGGCTCTTGCAACAGGATTTTTGATTTTAACAGGGGCATATTTTATTATGAATCATGTCTTTAATGCTCAGGGTGTCGTTTCAATTATAATTGAAATCGTTGGCGGAGTATCATTTTTAATTATAGTCCTAAGAAGAAAAACTTTATGATAAAGATTGATAGTCTTTAAAGGCACACGATGTTAAGAAAATAAGATTTAAATTCTTAATTCTGCATCATTAATCATGTAATATATAGTCAGTCATGAGCCTATATTTAATGGGCTTTTCTAATTTTTAACGCTCACCTTAGAGGTAAAACAGTCAGACATTAAATCATCTGGAGACTCTAACGGAAAAAGCGCAAGCTGAAGGTCCACTTAATCAAGTAATTTGGGCTTGACTAAGTTAGCTGAATCCCGTACCTGTAGAAAGTGGAATGCCCTCAAAGGATACCTTTATCGTATGCATAATCTAGGTTAATAGTTATAATTCTTAGAAGTAGTGGAAATAGCAGAGAATAACTGATCGCAAGAACTAAATATGACGACAGCAAATCTTTTTGGTTGTACAATATATAGCGTTGGTGAGTAAAAAAACAGAACTCATTGACGCTATATTTTTATTTAAATATTTTATGATTTGTCTCATTTATAACTCACGTTATAAACCCGCAGTTAGCCGAACCTTCGCGTTCCATGGGCACGACCTCAGCTAGCTAAGAAAAGCTTAAAAAGCTTTTCTTAGCGGATCTTCGGACGCGTGCTGTTCCCATAGGAGTCTACGGTTCGGCTAACTGCTAATCATCAAATCGTCCGATTTGTCGCAGATCAATTTGTGATGGATGATTCATATTTTTAAATTTAAATATAGAAAACAAGTGAGTTTCCCTTTAGAATTGAAGTCGACTAAAACCATAATCCTAGGAGGGAACTCACTTGTCTACTTGTAATGATATAAGATTTCTGATCGATGTTCAAGATGAAAATATAACTTTTTCACCTGGTTGTGTGACACTCGGTGAATACAACGGGAAGCCGTGTAAATTTATTAGTGGTGAATTGACTTATGACCCAACCCATTGTGAAAAGTGTGGGATCAAGAATGAAAACTACGTCGTGATTAGAAATGGGAAACAAACATCTAGGATTACCTTGCCAATGGCGGGTACCTCATTAACCTTTCTTAAACTAAAGAAACAGCGTTTTTTCTGTAAAGCGTGTCGGAGTAGTTTTACGGCTAAAACCTCAATTGTTGAAACAAGCTGTCATATTTCAAATCAATCAAAGGCGATGATTATTTTGAAAAGCGGTGAAGCACAGTCTATAAAATCACTTTCTAGAGATTGTTCTGTATCTTGGCACACTGCTCAACGAGAGATTGATAAAACAGTACAATCCATCAAGCACCATCACCAGGCATTACCCGAAAATTTATCATTTGATGAATTTAAATAGGCAAAAGGATTGATGGCCTTTGAATATATTAATACTGAAACAGGTGATATTTTAGACATTTTAGAAGCGCGTACAAGCCGTGTGATAAAAAATCATTTTATCGCCAACTATAGCCTTAATGACCGTCGACATGTCAAAACAATCACCATTGATATGAACGCTAGCTATGTTCATGTCATTCAAGAGATTTCCCCTCGGGCTGAGATTATCATTGACCGTTTTCACTTAGTTCAATTGATTAATCGATCAATGAATAAAACACGTGTGAAAATCATGAATCGATTCAAGACATCAAATCGTGAGGACATGAAAAAATACCGTTGGCTAAAGCGATACTGGAAGCTCATATTAAAAAGTGAAAGGAAACGATCTTCTACAAATGACAAATATTATTCTTTGTTTGGGCAACGGCTAGAGAAAAGTATTGTTGAAGAAATGTTAAGCTATGATCCTGAGTTAAAAGCAAATGATGAACTTTATCAACGTTTATTAAAGGCGATTGACATGAACCTTTTTAAAGGATTAGAAAGTGTATTAAAAGAGCGAAGCTCTTCTCTTATCTCTAGTCACATGAGAACAAGCTTAAAGACGTTAAGAAAGCATCTCCCTTATATCAAGAATAGTTTTACGTATCCATATAATAATGGTCGAATGGAAGGAATAAACAACAAGATTAAGGTACTAAGTAAAGTAGCGTATGGCTATCGGAACTTTTATAATTATAAAAAACGCATTATGATCCATTTCAAATTCAAAGCAATCGAAACAAAGTCATTAAATAATAAACAAAAAGAATCACGAATCAAAGCAACCTAACGGCTACTTTGATTCGTGATAAACAACTAAATATATGTTGGCTAAAATTCCTCACCAACGTTACTTGACGTAGAACCCTTTTTGATTTGCTGTCGTTTTTGATGGGTATAGAAAATAGGTGGGTATCACTAGCATTGCATAAAGCGAAACTTCAATTAGTGGGGGTTAGGCCTACATGATGTGGAGCATACAGAACTTTTCGACGTGATAAATAACCGCAACACACGACGTGGTGATTATAGATTATAGCCTCTGTGACCACCGTCGTGTTTGTTGTTAGGAGTTTTACAGACGGTTATCTGTGTTAAAATTTAATGAGAGTCAAAGTACACACAAAAACGACAATTATTCTGCATATGAACGGGAATATGCATATCATAGATTTCATTTAATGCCTCTGAATTAATAATTTCATGTGTTGGACCTTGTTTTACAAGACGTCCATCTTTTAAAGCAACGATTTGATCCGAATAAACTGAAGCGAAGTTGATATCGTGCAGTACGATGATAACAGTTTTACCTAGTTCATTAACAAGCTTACGTAATATTTTCATAATCTGCACAGAATGCTTCATATCCAAATTATTCAATGGTTCATCCAGTAAAATATATTCTGTATCTTGGGCAATAACCATAGCAATAAATGCACGTTGCTTTTGACCACCAGACAGCTCATCTAAGAATTTATGCTGGATATCTGTTAAGTTCAAATATTCAATGGCTTGATTAATGATTCGATTATCTTCTTCATTTAGGCGACCTTTTGAGTACGGATAACGGCCAAACGATACCAGTTGTCGAATCGTTAATTTCACATTTAAAAAATTCGCTTGTCTTAATATGGCAATACGCTTAGCAAATTCAGTCGATTTCATTTTCTTTATATTATTTTTATCAAGTAAAACTTCGCCTGTATCTGCATCGAGTAATCGACTTACCATGGAAAGTAATGTTGATTTCCCTGCACCATTTGGTCCAATAAACGATGTGATTTTATTAGGTTTAATTTGAACCGATATATCTTTTACAATAGATTTATTTCCGTAACTCTTTGTTAGTTCTTTAATTTCAATCATTTCTCTAACCGCCTTTCTTTAAAACATTAAATACATAAAATAAGAATAGTCCGCAAGCACTATCATGGAGTTCCCTAAAACTAGCATCTAATAAAAAGTGGTTTTATTCATGTTCTACTATAAAAGCTACTAATAATCATTAGCTACTATCAAATTTAAATAGGAATGATATTCATTATCAATTACCGATAAAATTAGTATAGCAGATTTATATGGATAGTCAATGCAAATATCCAAGATGGTCGTGACAAGTTTTCAATTATTTATTCTTTTTAACTTCCATCGCACACTAAAATCAGGATGGAAACCTTGTTCGTATATATTAAACGAATGATTCGTCAGCCAAGTTGACTTTATTTGCTGGTTTCGACGCCTTCACAAATGGTTTTGATGAGATAAATAGTACCGATGAAAGACACGTAGCATTTGCATGGTTAGAATAAAATATCTTTCTTATTTTGTGGCTCAATTCCATCATACTCACGGAGCAAGTAAAGCTTCTTCAACGATATATTGCACAAAGAAAAGTGTTTCATATTTTATAAGAAGCAAGACATATCACTTCTGTTCAACAAAAAAACAACCTTATAAAATCAAATGTTATACTTGATTTTATAAGGCTTTCGTTTATTTTTATCAGACTTTATCTCATTCTGCTTTTTCTACAGATTAATCAACAAGGACTGATCAAAGAAGTACAAATAGGTTTGATAGATCTTCACCTGTAAAATTGTTTCTATCGCTTCTTTATACAATTTAATCTGTATCTGATAACGTTTTTTCAGACGGTTTATTTCCTGTTCATCTACCACCTTAGCAACTTGATCAGTTTTATAATCAACAATTACCCAGCCTTCATCTGTTTCAACAAGCAAATCAATAATCCCCTGTAAAAATAGCTGCTCTTCTTGCTCATTCTGCCAATTTTGATAAACTTGGCTTGCTGGAATCATCACACTAAAAGGAACCTCACGCTCGATTTTTTTAGCCACACTAATAACTTGGAAAGCTTCACTATTGAAAAATTGTTTGATGCCATGAATGTCAATCACATCTGCTTGTTGTTGGGTAAGAATTTCCTGAACGACTAATTGCTGAACATACTCAGTTAATCGATTCATATCCCATTGCTGATCAAATGGAATATGTTGCATAACCGTATGCATCGCTGTCCCAATCTCAGCTCTACTTAACCGTTTTTCCTGCTGCATAAAGGCCGGACGTTCAGTGATCTGTGGTTGAAACGGTCGAATCATATCTGTTGCTGCATTTTCATCAACTTGTTCTTGTTGTCGTTTGATTTCTGTGACAGATTGTTTAGCTCGGTGATTCGTTGCCTGTACATATTGATATTGAAAAGATAAACGGTCATGAACAAGTTGATCTTGAATTGGATCAAGTGCCTCAATCTCTTCCCCATTCACTATTTTACTCTTTAGATCAACCCATTCTTGTTGTTCCTCTAAAACAAATTGATAGTCTTGAGCATGTTCTAAGGTAATTTTCCACTGAGATGGGTCATTAAAAATCTGTTCAGGGATCTTAACTTCTTGTTGATCACCTCTCAATGCCTCACCTTGGCGATGACGAACCAAGCTAGTTCCTACCCAGTCCATGTATGTGGCCATCTCTAAACGCATCGCACTTGGGAGAATCCAGTCTGAATGGTCAGCCGCCTCTAACCATTTTGCTTGTTTTTTCGCAAAAGAATTGACTGTTCCGACCATAACAAGCTTTTCCTTCGCACGTGTTAAGGCAACATAGAGGACGCGCATCTCTTCAGCCCAAAGCTCGCGTTTCATATATTGTTTGATGCCATAATAAAGAAGTGTGGGATACATAATCCGTTTCTCTGGATCAATAAACCGACTGCCAAAACCATAATCCTTGTGTAAGAGATAACGTTGGCGTAAATCCTGTTGATTAAAAACCTTATCCATTGCACCCAAAATAACAATTGGGTATTCAAGTCCCTTACTCTTATGAATCGTTGTGATCCGAACAACATCCTCCTGTTCTCCAAGAGCTCTAGCTGCCCCAAGGTCCTCGCCACGATCCTCCATCCGTTCAATCATTCGTAGAAATCGAAATAGACCACGGAAGGAAGTTTGTTCATAGCCTCTTGCCCGATCATATAGAGCACGTAAATTCGCCTGTCGTTGACGACCACCAGGCATTCCAGCTACAAAATCATAATAGCCAGTTTCACGGTAAATTTGCCAAATCAAATCTGATAAACTTCCCTGCCTTGCTAAAGAACGCCAGTTGGCTAATTGATCTAAGAAGCGGCTTAATTTAGCTTTCAAACTTTTATCGGCAACTGTGGGTAAAAATGCTTGCAATGCTTCATAATAACTTACTCTTTGGTTCACTAATCGAATTTGAGCAAGTTCTTCTTCATTAATCCCAACGATAGGTGATTTCAACACACTTGCTAAAGGGATATCTTGCTTTGCATTATCAATAATTCTCAGTAAATTTAACATCACTTTAATTTCAATTGCTTCTAAATAGCCTGTCGTTAACTCTGCATAGACAGGAATCCCTTGTTTTTTCAATTCTTCCATAATGGTTGATGCCCAAGTCATCGAACGTAATAAAATAACAATATCTCGATATTCAGCTGGACGACTTATCCCAGTGTCTTTATCAAAAATGAGCCTTGGTTCTGAATCACCTACACCTATCCAACTTTTGATTCGCTTAGCATAAGCACGAGCTTCAATTTCTGCTTTTGCCAAATCGAGTGTTGTTTCTTCCTCACCATCTTCAGTCTCCGTCATTTCCTGTTCTGATCGATCAATAATAACAAGTTCTGTTTCAAGATCAGACTGACTAGCCTCTTCATAACTTAGATTTCCGTATATTAATTCAGCATCCTGATCATAACTGATTTCCCCAACTTCTTCATCCAGTACTTGTCTGAAAATATAATTGACTGCTGTTAAAACTTGCTCTCTACTTCTAAAATTTTTAGCTAAATCGATTCGCCTTCCTGTATGGTCCTCTTCTGAAAAGCGTTTATATTTATCAATAAATAAAGACGGTTCAGCATGGCGGAAACGATAAATACTTTGCTTAACATCCCCCACCATAAATAGGTTTCCAGGTGCTTCTCTTGAAACCAATTTAATGATTGTTTCCTGCACCATATTGGTATCTTGATATTCATCAATTAAAACTTCTTCATACTTATGACGCAAGTCCTCCGCGACACTTGAAGGTTGCAAACTATTGGAATCACTGGACGGATCACATAGAATAGTGAGCGCATGGTGTTCCAAATCAGAAAAATCAACTAACCCTTTTTCTTTTTTTAACGCTTGATAGCGTGAGGTAAAATCCTTAACTAAAATGACGAGTTGTTTAACTGTTGGATATAAGGCATAAATATCATGAAAATGAGCGGCTAAATCTCGGGCAAACAATTGTTTAGCTAGATCATTCAGCCGTTTTTTACTCCGGTCGCGAAGTAATTTCACCCGATCCTTTTTATTTGGATCACAGTCCACTTTTTTTCTCGACAGTGCTTTGAAGGATAGATTTTGAAACGCACCTTGTAGATCATCCCAACCTAGCGCTAAATTAGCCTTTAGTTCTCGAACTAACATAAGGTCTGAATCAAGCGCCTCAGCATAATGATAAGGTCCATCACTTGCTCGAGTCATTTCCAGTGCTTGCTCTAAGTCAATGACTGATTGTTCTAATTGATCGCTGACCTCTTGCTTTAAGATATTTAGCCAAGCTAATTCTTTTTCATCAATTGAATCAACCAAATGATATTGGTTAGTAATTTGATCAAGCCATTGATCCGACCATGGATTTTGCATCGCAAAATCGTATAACCTTAAAATCAGTAATTCAACATCCTGATCACTTCGATCGCTCGAAAACCGATCAATAACATCAAAAAAGGCATCTTGTTTTTCAAATGACTCACCATACCAGTCTTCGAATAAATCCTCGATGACTTCTTGTCGTAAAAGATCTGCCTCGATATCATCAGCAATTCGAAAACCAGGATCAATATCAATTAAATAACTATAGCGTTTAACGAGATCTAAGCAAAAGGAGTGTAAGGTCGAAATCGAAGCCTGCTGTAATAGCGTTAATTGCTGCTTCAAGTGTTTTGATACAGGCTTAGCTTCTAAGGCTTGTTCAAGTGCTGCCGATACCCGATTGCGCATTTCCTGTGCTGCTGCATTAGTAAATGTAACGACTAATAGTTGATCAATATTAATCGGGTGATCCTCGCTAATCACTTTTTGAATAATCCGTTCTACAAGGACAGCGGTTTTTCCAGAACCAGCTGCCGCAGCAACTAAAGTATCTTGTCCAGCTGTATAAATGGCTTGTGTCTGTGCTTCTGTCCATTTTGGCATGATCTAGTTCCTCCTTTCCCGCATTTTATCAAGAATCATATCATCTTTCAGCACTGGCAGTTTTCGATAATGGTGGCTAGGCAAGCTTGGATCAAATTGACAGACCGATTTAAATGGACAGAATCGACAAGCTGTTTGATCCGCTTGTTGATAAGGGTTTAATTCTACTTCTCCATTTGTAATTGCTAGTCCAGCACTAGCAATCATTTGCCGAACATGATCTTGTAACATTTGAAATGTTTCTTTACTGGCAACTTGTGAGCCACTTCTAAACGAACCATCTTTTTTAAAACCAGCTGGGATAACTGGACTCATACCGGACGCCAAATCAGTATCCATCATTTGTACAATTTGTTCTTGATCAATCAGCAAGCCTTGCATCTTATATTTTTTAAATAATTTATCTTCAATGGCTGACTGGCTCAATGCTTCTTGCTCACTTAAGATTGGATCATGAACATGAAAGTAGAGCATCCCCGCAGGTGCAGCTTGTAAACCAAGCCAGCGTTCTGAATTTGTCAAAATAACATCAAGATACGCAAGCATTTGCAGAGCTAATCCATAATAAACCTCAACCAAATTCAATCCTTTGGCACTTGATTTATAATCAATGATTCGTAAATATAATTGTTCATCAATTCGAGCTTGATCAACTCGATCAATCCGTCCTCGCAAGATAAGCTCAACATCATTCGGTAACATCATCCGCACAGGATCAAGTGATTGTTGGCCTAACCCAAAGCCAACCTCTAAACCTACAGGAGCAAAGTCACTTTTCCGAGCTTGTTCACTTAACACATAAGTTGCACGTGCCACAATTTGTTCCAGCTTTGTCTGCATATATTGATAACGATTTGAACTATGCAGGATTTGATGTTGTAAAATCGGAGCTAACTTTTTTATCGCTCTCATGGCATATTCATTGGCTTGATCTTGATTTAAATCACTGAATGTACGCCCATCTTGCCCGATCCACTCCGTAATCGTTTTTAAGGCTTCATGAAATAGTTGACCAATGTCAGGCGCATCTAATTTATATGTTGGGCGATCTGTCAGTTTAAGCGTATACTGAGCAAAATGTTGGTAGGAACAACGGTGATACATTTCCATGCGAGATACACTTGCCTGAATTTCCTTTTGATAGATTGCTTCCGTTGTCTCCTGATTTAAATGAACGGGTTTATTTTGATAAAATAAACTTTGTAAAACATCCTGAATCATTGGGTCTTGATCCTTTTTAGCTAAAAACCAATTTAAGGCACTCCACCAGATCGAATCGATCGGATAAGACCGTTGATATTTAGCAAGTTGTGACGTAAGTGCTGATAAGGTTTTCTTCGGTGTTGTCACAAAACGATCAGCCTCGATCATTTCCTCTGGATCTTGCAACAAGATCGGCTCCGCTAAATGGGGAAATAGATTAGTTATTCGTTTGATGAGTGAAGCAGGCATTTTTGCTTTGCCTTCCGTATCGCTTAAAGGATAACTGATCCACATTCGGTCAGTAGCCAACATGACAGCTAAATAAATATAAAACCAATCATCAATCAACTGTTGTGTTTCACTATCAGCTAAGATAATTCCTTTCTCTTTTAAATGGTAACGCTCGTCCTCTGATAAAATTGTATCTACCTGTGGTTTAGCCGGCCAAGTGCCTTCGTTCACACCAAGTAATAAAGCTACTTTTACTCGCATGATTCGAGAACGGTCAATTGAGCCAACGACAACATGGTCAAGAGTTGGCGGGACATGACTATATGTTAATGTATCCAAACCAGCCTCTAGGGTTTGATAAAAGATTTCATTTGATAAAGTTTCTTCCCCAATCATTTCGACCATTTCATCTAGTAAATGAATCACTGCTTGCCAAACTTGTTCTTGTTCACGGGCTTGCTCGATTTTCCCCTCTTGATCTAACTGAGCTTGCCAATTCTCTAGTTCCTGACTTACACCTAGCTGTTCTAACCACTGATAGAGTACTGCTGCTTTCTCACGAACGGTATTTGCTTCACGAAAATCCTGATCAAAAGAGCTCATCATTATAACCACTTGATGACGATAAGCGTTTATCTTCTCTTCCATCAATTTTTCATAATCGGTTTGAGCTGCCTGGTCAAAACCTCTAAAGCGTTGGAATACCCAAGGTTCTTTACTGAGCCATTGTCCCCGTCCTCGAATACCATACTCAAGTGCATAATTTTCTATTGTATCAATGGCTTCTTGATCAAGGGGAAATTCCTTTTCTGTTGCAGGAATAAGCCCTGTTTTCAACATTCGAAAAACAGCATCGTACCGCCAATTTGTTAAAATAACATCTAAACCAGAGCGAATTAATTCGATTAATGGATGATGGATCATTGCTTTCTTTTCGTCAATAAAGACAGGAATCTGGTAATCAGCAAAAATTGTTTTAATTAAATCATGGTAAAGATCACTATCCCGCATTAAAATAGTAATATCTTTATAACGATACCCTTGATCGCGAACGAGTTTTAATATTTCTTGCGCAGCTCCTTCCACTTCTGCACGTGGATGAACAGCATAAGCAAGCTGTATTGGTGCTCCTTGCTCATAAACTGGGGAGGGACGCTTATCAAAATAACGCTCTAAATGAATGATATGTGGCGCTAAATCTTTTGCTGGTTCTATCCGTTCTACTTGAATCGCCTTTTTCCGTTCGGTTGCAAGAGCTTGTATCTGTACAAAGGTTTCCTTAGTCTGGCTAAAGATATCAAATGGAATCTGTTCATCAAGTTCTGAAGGTTCTAAAGTGAGTGTCACAGTCATTTTTTCAACATGATTCATCATTTGCCCAATAACAGCTTGCTCTTGGGGAGTAAAACGATGAAAGCCATCTACATAAACAATTGCATCTTTTAAATATGCGGATTGCGGTATTTTTTCAGCCAATAAACCTAGTCGGTCTTCTCCATCTATGTATTGATTAGCAAGGAGTTCGGTTAAAGATTGATAGAGATAGTGAAGATCAGCTAGCTTTTTGTTAAGAGCATCTGAGCGTTTCGACTCTTCAGTACTTGTTAATTGATCTGCTAACATCTCTGGTGTAATCCGATAACGCTTGAACTCAGTAATCATCGCATCTAATTGCTCTATAAAACCTTTTTTCTCAACTGACTTCTGAAAAATATGCCATTCTGTTTTTTTCTGTTCAATGATCTTCCTTAACATCATTTGAATGCCTGTCGAGCTAATAAAAGCTTTCGTTGCTCCGCCACATTCTTGAAGAATTCGAAAAGCAAGTCGCGAAAAGCTTAGGACTTGAGCTCGTACAGTGCCTTTTATTTGTTTATCTGCTAACAATTGATATTCCTGTTGAAAAGTCATTTGCTCTGGAACAAGATAAATAATCGGTCGTCCATAAGCATTTCTAAGTAATTCTGTTCTTATTTCATCAATACAGCGGTCACTTTTTGAAACGGTAGCTGGGCCAACTAATATACGAATAGACAATACCTTCTGCTCCTCTCATTTATAATCATGAACGATCATTTGTTCTGTATGACTATTTTAACATAAAACGAAAACTTTTGAACCGAAAAATATGGAGACAACTACATTTTAATAACATGAAAGAAGCCCCACTGCTATAGTGAAGCTACTAATTATTGCCCTGAAGATTCCCGATCAGCTAACTGATCAATTTCATCACTCTTATATAATTTTCGCTCAATTTGTTTTCCTAATAACCAAAATAGCGATATACCTACAGCTACTAAAATCGTTTTTACTGGATTCTCAGCAAAAGAGACTAAGCTACTGCCAACATAAGCTAATGAAAAAATCATCACTGTCTTTCCAAGTAATATCGCTAACGAAAATTGAAATAAACTGATTTTAGATAAAGCTGAGACTAAATTAATAATTGATGAAGGTGAAAATGGAAAACATAGCAGTACAAACAAAGGACCGAAGCCTCGTCTCTCTAACCAGCCTGTAATTCGCCGAACTTGGCGATTAGTGTGAATCCAACGAAATACTGCAATATGGCGAAAATGGCGAATAACTAGAAAAAGTGTAATCGAACCAATGGTTTCACCTATCCATGAGTAGAGGAAACCTTTCAATAAACCATATGCAGCTGCATTTGTCATCACAATAACAATTAAAGGCAAGAATGGTAGAAAGGATTCAATAAAGGGCAATAATATTCCTGGCAATGGACCTAATCCTTCATAAAAAACAAGCAGCTTTTCAATCAATGTATCATATTGATTGGTTTCAAGAAGCTCGCGTACTTGCTCAATCGTTAATGTTTCTGCTATCATTCGATACAATAAACCCTCCCCCTCTCATGAAAATGATTTAACTTGTTCAGCAAAACATAAAAAGCTTCGCCAGTGAGAAAATAGACAAAAAATCGACTTGTATATTCAGTAAGTCCCTCACTTTTTTCAGTGATGAAATACAGACTGTCATACTCTTTAAGTCAAAGGGTCATTCACACATCTTGCTGACAAGCAGATTTCCGGTTAATCCTTGCACATTCTGGCAATAAGGATGAGATAACTCGCTTCCATCAAAAGTCATGTAATAGAAAGCCAGAAATTTTAACCAACACCTGCTTTTTCATCCTCTTTTTGAACACACACTATTACTAAGTATTCCCTAAAAGAAAATCAGCATAACCCCTTTTCATTTCTAATCTTTTAGATTATACTAGAACATATGTTCCTAACCACAGGAGGAGGATGAGATATGCGTTATTTAACAGAGAATGAATACACATTGGTCTCTCGATTTCTTTTCTTATCAATGGCGATAACTGTGATCGAAAAAGATCGTGTCGTTATTGAAAACGGAGCAGGTTTAAAAATTAAAGAACCCTACCTCGCTTTGTTAAAGCGGATGGAGCAAGAAGCTTTGCTTGAACGTCAACAATTGCGTAAATATATGTATGACCAAAAGCTAAAGGTTGTTGCTTTAGAACGGAATGACACATTCACAGCCTATCTTTTTATTTGCCAAAATCGCGAGGAAAAACGGAATTTTTTCAATCCAGCAATTCGAAAAAAAGTTGAACATATTTTAGCAGAATTAATGTCGAAAAGCTACCATGAAGAGAATATTTCTTAATATAGATACACTTTTGAACTCGTGAAATAAGCAGACCTTTTCTAGAATTTATGAAAAAACAGATCCTCAATAGAACATTTTCTATCAGGATCTGTGGTATAATTTTATTAATGCTTAATATCTATCATAACCGAGTACTTTAAAAATCGCTTGGATCGCCTCTTTTTGCTGCACAGGTTGTATTTGCTGCTGTAAAGCAAATCGGTATTGGGCGGTACGATGCAGTTGGTTTAACATGATACCTTCTGAGACTGGAATTGTTAACTTTCGCCCATCTCTAAAAAGTACAGTTGAACCGCCATATTTAGCTTTTTTTATTTTTCTAATGTGGGTGTGTGAAAACCAAGAACAGTTTGGGTTAGAAGGTGAATGGGTCGGAAAAAAGTAATAATTGTTTGTCACACTAATAGCAACTGGGGATTTATTATTGAAACCACACAACAACCTAGCACCATCGAATCTTGCTATTAATTCCTCTCCGTTATGTCGATAAGCCAACTCAATTAATTTTCCTGGAGGGATATCTACGAAAATGGGTTCAGCCACTCCCTCCTCATAAACCAAAGTTCCCCAAGAACCATCAGTCTCAGTTGCCATAAAAGCCATAGTTGAATGTGATAGTTCATAAGATGTTTTCATTTTTACAGTCATAACCAACATCCTTTCTCACATTTAATTTTATAGAACTTTTATGTAAAAATATTCTACATGTAAATTATACACAATCACCTATATAAAACCATATTTTTTGAAAAAGTTCAGAAAAAAGTCATAATTATATAGTCATCGTACTTTTTTACTAGAATTAAGCAGGAATATTACGAAAGGGGTCGAATAGTGTGTGGAATCCATTTAAAATGATTAAGAAAAAACCTGAATACCCTATTACTAATGTTTCAATGACTGAATTAAAGCAAGCGATCCAAAAATATACCGACGACCTCCCTGCCGGTGTTCCCCTCAGCTCGCTAATAAATGAGGATCTAACCATCGATTATCAGAAGCTTGCACCTTATTTAAAAAGTATTCCAATTCAAACTTACTATATGTCGGTAGAAACCTATGACATATTTGACGAAGATCAAAAAACATTGGCTCAAGATCATGATAATATTCAAAAAGCCGTTGATCAATACTTCGATCTTACGGGTGAACTCCCTGTTATTCACGGCGATCCTTATTTTAAAGTCAGCTATCATAAGTTAATGAAAAAAAAGTTAATTGATTATCGGCCACATGTAGAATTTTTCCTAAATAAAAAAGACCATTTAATAACAACTAAACGGCCACGGTGAAAGCGCTATATAAAAGTTGGGACAAAAGTAATTTAAGTAGTTAAAAAAGCGAATGATATTCAAATAAATTTGAATTGTTCATTCGCTTTTTTGTGATCTAACTTTCACTTATTAAATGGGGAGTATCTAACCGTTCCGAAAAGCAACAGATTCGCTTTCTGCGGGAATTGAAGCCCACAGGGAAGCGGAACATATCTCATCTGTGACCATTTCCACTATACCCAGACCATGTTTATTCAAATCTAGAATAAACTTTTTTATTATGTCCTAGGTCAATTACCAAATACATTTTAATAAACTAAGTCAATAAACTCTTCTTTTGATACTTTGCCTAAGTAATGGGGAACATCAACGTCAGCTAAAGCCTCTTCAAGTGCTTGTCGACGATAATGTACGCCAACTAATTTATCCTCGATAACCTTGACATCACCAACACCAAAGAAATCACCATAAATTTTGCAATCTTTTATCGTTCCTTTTGAAACGTCCATCCGAACATCAACTAAACCAGCTGGAAACTTATGTGTTTTTTGAATATCAAATGTTGGTGACTTACCATAGTTCCATTCCCACTTTTGATAACGATCTTTTGAAATTTTGTCAATATTAGCCCAATCCTCTTCAGTTAATTCATAGCGAGGAACATCAGCCACATCATCGACATTGAATAAAAATTTTAAAATATGTTCTTTAAACTGATCCATCGTGATCTTTTCATCAAGAAATTCAGCAATATTTGCTACTCGGCTTTTGATCGATTTAATTCCTTTGGATTTAATCTTTTCTGCATTCACATTTAAGGCTGACACAACATGTTCTATTTCTGAATCAAGCATTAAGGTTCCATGACTGAACATCCGACCGCGTGTTGTGAATTGAGCATTTCCTGAAATTTTCCGACCATCAGCAACTAAGTCATTACGTCCTTGCAGTGCTGCTGGGACATTTAACACCTTCAACGCTTCAACAACAGGCTCAGTAAATTTAGCGAAATTATGAAAACTATCACCATCATCTTTTGTAATAAAGCTGAAATTAAGATTTCCTTCATCATGGTAAACGGCTCCACCACCAGAAAGT
The DNA here is from genome assembly GCF_052055485.1 of Amphibacillus sp. Q70. Taxonomy (GTDB): domain Bacteria; phylum Bacillota; class Bacilli; order Bacillales; family Amphibacillaceae; genus Amphibacillus. The sequence continues at coordinate 3,780,097 of NZ_CP197171.1, forward strand.
CTTCGAACCACTCGAATATCTTGCTCTTCGACATACTTTGTGTTAATCTCTTCAACTGTATTTTGATTACGCCCAATAATAATCGAAGGACGGTTCACGTAAAATAGAAGATATGTATCTTCTTCACCAAAGTTGTTTAAGACGTATTCTTCAATTGCAAGGTTTACATAAGGATCTGTAATCCCTTGGTTATCAATAAATTTCATCTGTATCCCCTCCTAGTATTATTCTATTTAAATATAATTTTGAAAGCAACTAAAGCGATTTGCTTGTTGACCATTGATAACCTGTATGCGCTAATTTAACCTGTCCTGAAAAGTATTTCTTTGCTTCTGTTACGAGTTGCTCGCGAGGACCAAAATGCGGTTGATGACTTAAAAGTAATGTTTTAACAGCCGCTTCCTCTGCCATGAGACCGTTTTCCTTACTATTCATATGACCAGCTTTGCCTCCATCTTGCCCTTCATAAAAGTTACAATCCGTAATTAATAAGTCCGCATTTTTACAAAATGGAATAAACAAATCCTGATAACTCGAATCCGCTGTATAAACAACAGTTGTTTCGCCAGCAGTGATCCGCATCGCATAGCATGTGACTGGATGGAGGGTCTGAAGAAAACCAATCGTAAATGGACCCAATTCTAGTTGTTGTTCAGGTTGATACGCAACACCTTCTGTCTCAGGATGGGCAGTAAGCTTAGCAAAAGCGGCTTGATCTTCATGATGACCATATATCTTTAATACCCGTTCCTGTCCGCGAATTTGATTTTGAACTTTGATTTGATGCTGTAAAACACCAATATCAGCCATATGATCTGGATGATAATGTGACAATACAACTGCATCAAGATCATAAGGATCCAAATACTTAGGTAATTGTGCTAATGCTCCACTTCCGCAGTCAACTAATAATCGAAAACCATCTTTTTCAAACATATAACTAGACGTTGCTTCTTCCTTAGCAGGATAAGCACCCCAAAAACCAACTACCGTTACCTTCACTTGGATAACTCCTTTCTGTTTTGAAATACACCGTCTATTTATTCCCTAGAATCGACTGTTTGAAACACAGCATTTATTTTCATTCACCAAAATAAGCTAGATAAAGCGAAACTTCAATCAGTGGGAGTTGAGCCTACAGGATGTAGGTCATTCAGAAATTGAACCCTACGTAACCAGAGCGTAGGAAATAGACGTAGACTCCTCGAAAATAAAAGGCAATTTTCTTCGTGCGATGTCTCGCTGACGTAGCTTTCCTTGTCCTGTGGGAAAGCTTAGTGTGAAGACCCCGCAGAAAAAGTGTACTTCTTTTTCGAGAAGGCTGGGACAAACCCACGGAAAGCGAAGGATATTTCCGAAGCGGTCGTACTAACCTGACAACATTGCTGCGGTTACTCGTCCCATCGAAACCCGTTGTTGACCCGAGTTTTACGGACGATTATCTGTGATAGATCAGTTAACTCAAAAGAAGCTAATGCAAAATGTATAGCATACATTTTGCATTAGCTTCTCTTAATAACATTCATCTATTCTATTATTAAAAATAATCTCTGGCTAAACAACGGGATTCAAGGCTAAAGCAATAATGAACAAGCTTGTTATTTCCTTAACTCAGGTTATAATCCACTTATATTCAGCTAATAAATTGGCTTAACAAGATTCGCTGAATTCAAAAATTTAATTTCAATTTCCGAAAGTGGGGTCAGTTGTTTCTTGAAATGAATCGAATGCAAGATTTTATCTGTCGTTTCTAAAGAGTTCGGCATATCTTCTAGAACAAATGTCGACCATTTAGTCGTTTCTAGTAACTTATTTGTCATTTTGATCGCCTCCAGAACCGTAGCTACCTAAGTAAAAAATACTACAGAATTAATAAACTGAGAATAGTGCTGATCAATCCGATAAAATTCCATTCCCACATGTGCCAACACATCCTTTCTTAGTTATCTGTTCTTCTCATGTAAATAATATAGATAATGTTGTCATTATTTAGTTTTTCACTGTATAATTACAGTAAATAGGGGTGATAAACATGAATTTTGGAAAAACAATCAAGAAAATAAGAAAATCAAAAAATATCAAGATTAAAGATATTTGTTCAACCTTTATAAATCAAGGTAATTATTGGCGGATAGAAAATGATGAAACAATCCCCTCGACAGAAACATTTTTGTATATTTTAGAAGGATTAAATATAGATTTTGATGAATTTATGTTTTTTTCAAATATTAAGCTGAATAAATACAATTATTTTTTTGCAAAATTAAAACAGGCTTTTAACCAGAAGGATATTAATAAGCTCATAAATTTAAAAGAAGAGTTAAATAAAAGTGACGAAGTCAATCAAAATATTAAAATCTTCCATTTATCTTTAATTATTGATTTATCCATTTCCAGATTAACCAAAGCGAGTTATAATCAGCGAACGGTAAACACTTTAAAGAACTATCTATACAATTGCTCAAATTGGACGTATTATGAAGTGAAGCTGTTAAATAATTGCCTATTTATCTTTGATTTGGATACGTGTTTGATTTTTTTCGAAAAAGCATTTAATAGATTTATTTATTTTTCTGCTATACAGAAAACCGGCAATGAAGAAATCATCCTTTCGCAAAATATAATCACTTTATGCTTAATCAATAATCGAAAAACGGACGCCTACAGAATCTATGAACAGATTAATAAACATAAACACCTGATAAAAAATGTGTATTCAAAGGTAATCATGCTGTGGCTAGAAGGGATGATTGATTTCCTGTGTTTTAATAAAATGATAGGCAAGGAGAAAGTCGATCAAGCCTTGAATATTTTTAAAAACTTGGAGATGGATAACGATTATAAATTACATAAATCATGGACTAACACCTTATATGATCATTACAAAATTAAATCACCCTCTGCTAAAAAATAAAATTGAAGCTTACTATTGACCACATTAGTGACTTCCTACCTCTCACTTATCCATTTAGAGCACCCAACTAGATATCTCAGCGGACTTTTTCCTGCTCCTTATCCAAAAATTCCTTTCCTTGACAAGCTTGACTAAAATACTCTACATAACAGATCACAAAAAAGCTCATGTCCCAAATAGATTGGAACACAAGCTTTTTTTATTCAATAAAGGGACAATGTTATCTGATTAGATGGTGTACCGGTTCGATCGGTTAAAGGATTATAAGGGACCACATAATAACTTGAATCGTCAAAAACAGAAATATCTGTGAGGGTAAAATGGTCTTCACCTTCCACTCGACCAAGAAATTGATCTGAATCACCTGAATCAGCCACTTGATAAACATGGTAAATCACTCGTTCATCATTTGCTGATGTCCAGCTTAATTCAGCTTGGATAAGGCGCCATCCCCCAAGCTTAAAGGACACATCAAGGTCATCAATCACTGGTAATTCAATCGGTTCAGGTAATTCTTCAACACCAGAAGGCAAGGTAAATTCTGTTGTCAGGGGCTGTTCCTGATCGATCGCTGTTAAAATAGCCTTTGTTAATTCCGTTGGCGCCCGACTTCCTTCTGTTAAATAATGCTCCTCATCGCTTGTATCATAGCCGATCCAGAGCGAAGTCACATAATCTGGTGTCACCCCAGCAAACCAACTATCCTTCGCTTGACCCGATACTTGTGGATGTTGAGTTGTCCCTGTTTTTCCGGCCAAAGCCTTCGAATATTCGCCAGCTTGAGCCGTTCCCTCATCAACTACATTTTCAAGCATTCTGAGCATGTACCATGCTGCCTGTTTGGTAAAAACTTGATGGGTTATTGGGTTAGCTTCAGCAATCACTTGACCATGTCGATCTTCTATTTTAGCAATCGTATGAGCCGCAACCCATTCACCATCATGAATAAATGTCCGATAGCCCTCTGCAACCTGTAAAGGTGTTAAACCATATGTCAAACCACCTAATCCTAAAGCAAGCCCATCATCATCTGACAAGTCCATCTGCATCTTCTCTAAATAATTTTTACTTGTTGAAATACCGATTTGATCAAGGAGCCACACCGCTGAAGTATTTTTTGAAACAGCAACAGCATCGTGCATAGAAACTTCCCCCTGATAATGTTCATCAACATTCCGCACCTGATAGCCATCATAATCTCGCTCGCTGTCATCTAACATGGTATATGGAGCATATTCTTCAGACAAAGCGGGGCCATAGACAGCTAATGGTTTGATCACTGATCCTGGTTGCCGTTCCACATGAGCGCGATGTTGATCACCAATTGAAAAATCCCGCCCCCCTAGTGCTGCTCGCAATTGACCATATTCTTGATCAAGTAATGCAAAAGCAACTTCTATATCATCTTCTGATCCATGAAAAAAATCATCATTCTGAACCTGCTCATAAGCTATTTTTTGGGCTATTGGATCGAGATAAACAGTGATCTGATAACCTCCCCGTTGTAATTCTGATCGTGAAATTTGATAAAGTTCTTCCGCTTCTCGAATCACAAGTTCAAGGTAATCATCAATCCAAGGTAAGTTGGGATCAACTGGATCAACGACTGTCAAAGTTTGCCCTTGAGTGGATAACATCTCCTCTGTTTCGAGATAACCAGCCTTCTCCATTTGACTAATAACAAGATTTCTTCGTTCCAGTGCTCGTTCCTCATCAATATGTGGTGAATAATAATTCGGAGCATTAATTATACCAGCTAAGAGTGCTCCTTCAGCAACTGATAGCTCTTCAACAGACTTGCCAAAGAAGTAATCAGCCGCTGCACCTATCCCATGTATACCATGTCCAAAATAAACTTCATTCAAGTAAAACGCTAATATATCATTTTTAGTATAATGTCGTTCTAAATAAATTGTTGCCATCACTTCTCTGGTTTTCCGCATCCATGATTTGTCGTTCGTTAAGAAAAGATTTTTGGCTAGTTGCTGTGTGATCGTACTTGCTCCTTCTGCCTTATCTAGGGTAATAATATCACGATAAACGGCACGCATAACTGACTTAAAGTCAACACCTGCATGTGAGTAAAATCGACGATCCTCTATGGCAATAAAAGCTTCTCTAACATGCTCTGGGATCTCATCTAATGAAACAAGTTGACGATTTTCTTGATACAGTCGCCCTGCATAGTCCCCATCCTCAGTCACCACTAGCGTCGTTGCTGGTAACACAAGTGCTTTTTCATCAACGATCAAACGCCCACCATAAATAATAAATAAAAATACTATAACACTTAATCCAATAAAAGTTGACATAATTAACACAGGCCATTTAAACCATGGACGTTTTAATAATGCCCGCCCCTTCTCTAGCAAATGATTAAATCGGTTCATAAAAAAATCCACCCCATTATTCGATCACACATCCTAGTTACTAAGACATTATACGACATAATTTGCGTGACGTGAATTATTAAGGAACAAATGATTTTAAAGTATTGCTATATCAACACTTAAAGCCTATTCCCTGTTTATTGTAAGGTGAATAAATAAAGCAATAAAATGAACTAATCTGGGGGACGTTGGGGCTGAAAAAAATAATAAGTTGGACAGACGTTTTAAGGATGTAAAGCCCCTCACTTATTTGTGAAGGGCTTGTTTTTCCGTTTACATTTTTCAGTTGATTCACTCGAGTTTTTTATCGCTTAAAACGTACCTGCATTAAGTCTGCGTTGCATCTCTTCAACAACTAAGCTCGGACGACTCAATACACCGTCCTGTACAGTACCTAAGTTGCGTTGTAGTCGTCTCACAGTAGCAGGACCTAATAAACCATCTGCTTTTAAACTGCCTAGCTTGTTCTGTAGAGCCACAACAACATTACTATTTTTGCTATTGCTAAACTTAACTGTAGTGCCATACATGGCATTAGTGACAGCATTACGCCTTTGGTTGCTAATAATACCGTCTACAGGCGTACCAAGTGCTTGCTGTAAGGCTTTTGTGGTATTGTTGCCCCACTTACCATCGACGGTTAGATTAGCCTTTTTAGCACCATCTTGACTAAAATTATCAATATACTTAGTTGGATCTAAACAATTATTAGCACGGTCTGCAATCCAACCATAAGGTGCTTTACCCTCTGCTTTTTTACGGACTTCGTAATGGAGGTGTGAGCCAGTGACTTGTCCTGTCGCTCCCTGTCGTCCAATTACTTGCCCTCTAGCGACATCTTGACCCGTTTGTACCAAAACATCGTGCAAGTGTGCGTAAAGCTGTCCTCGCCCGTTTTTGTCGCCAATAAGAACGACATTACCATAACCGCCTAAGCCTGTGCCTGTCTTGCCTTGTCCTGCGTAAAGTACCTTGCCTGCTGTAAATGCTTCAATACCTGCTTTATGTGATTTCACAAGGTCAATGCCCGTATGAAACTCCCTTCCACCTCTAATAGGGTGGTTTCGCCAGCCGAACGGTGATGTAACTCTGTATCCTTGCCAAGTCATTTTATCACTCCTATTTCAATTTTTTCTTAAACTTTTTCTTGCTCTTTTGCTCTGCTAAATAAACGTCAGCTTCCTGCGCCTCGTCAGTAAATGAGTTATTCTTCCAACTCGCCCATAGCGTGACTAGCGTTGTGACTACGATCGATACACCTTCATAGATTTCTTCTTCTGCAAAAGGTAGCAATTTAAAATCTAAAAACGATACGCTGATCTGATTTGCAAGCACTAAAAAAAGTGCGATCACTCGCACCCATACAGATTTGTCTACATTTTTTATATTCATGGTTTACCTCCTAAAATATATTGTAAATAGCTATGCCGATAATCCCACCAACAACCGCAGTCACGATTGTGGTAATTAACGCACCTGTTACCTTTCGTCTAATCCAACTGGTATCTTCTTTTATTTCGTCTAAAGTCCGTTCTAGTGACCCGATTTTTTGATCTTGAATTTTATCGTTTACTTTTAAATTAGCAACGTCATCTTTTAACTTTGAAGTTGTTGATTTTAAATAGCTGACATCTCGCTGTATTCCATTCCGCCAAATATCCATATCATTATCCTCCACATCTTGACCCCCTTTAAATATAAAAAAGGCACTCGATTGAGCGCCTTTAAGTTAAATGTTTTATTTTCACTAGTTCGCAGTTTGTTCCGACTATTCATTGCGTTTTTTCCCACAAACAATACATTTACCATCATAAAAACTATACCTGTGCTTTTTTCTGAACTTACATTCAAACCAATATATTAATCTATTCAACTTAAAGTACCCTCATTTTATTTAACATTCTTTAAATGTTCTTTAATAGGCAATTCTTTTATCCGCTTGGCAGGAACACCTGCATACATACCGTTTGGCTTGCAATCTTTATTAACAACAGCGCCTGCAGCTATAATACACCCCTCGCCTATTGTCACTCCGGGAAGTATTGTCGCCCTGGCTCCGATCCAAGTTCCATCACCGATATTAATTGGTGATCTAACGTTATTAATGGCTCTTTGAGTTGGGTCGCCAACTTCATGGGAATTGGTGGTAATTAAGACATCGAATGCAACAAAGACATTCTTACCTATTGTCACTCTTTCATAACAGTTAACGAAAGTGTTGTGGTTAATAAACGCTCCGTCTTTAATTTCAATATTTGTGCCGTTAAATACGCAACCTGACCTCACCCCAGCATTCTTAATATTCATTCCGCCCAATCTATACATAAAGATCCTCAACCTGCCGGGGATAATTCCAGTCCTACTAATTCCATTCACCCAAAGTTCCCATATAGCTTTTTTAAAACGATTCATTTACTATTCTCCCAATCTAGTTTTTAAATTAATTTTAACATAACTAGAAATAAACGGAAGAGATTTATTTCGTAAGATATTGATTACCTTTTACAAACCCGTAACTCTTAACTACATACAAATCAGATTTAAGCGTTCCATAAGGTTTATTTATTGTATGCTCTGAATTAACAATAAAACTAGCTGGGTTTTTTGTGTAGTCAGGTGGTTCTTCATCAGGTGGTGGATCATTTGGACTTATACTGTTAACGTAATTTTGCATGATTAGTGGATCGTTACCCAAAATATAATCAGCTCCAAAATCAATAAACCTTTGAACCCTACTTTCATAATTACTCGTTAAATACGATACGTGTACTTCTTTTCCTGCGTTTTTAATCGCTGTTATCATTGTGTTTAAATCAGCATCATTTGCGTTGGATGAAATACTAACAGCATTATGATTATTAGCGATTGCATTGTCTAATATAGTTTGGTAAGTGTTTATTGTTGCCATTCCGCTATTCAATGTATAAAAGCGATTATCGTAGGATTTTACTTCATTTATATCATCGGGAGGTGCAAATATATAAACTTGGTTTATCATGTTTTTAGTAACCACTTTATCAATTACATCTCGAATATTTTGTAACCTAGAAGCACCCGTGAAATACAGTTGTAAGACAAGTTTTATATTTTTCCCTTTAAATTCAACCAACACTTGATCTAATGTAGGCACTCTTGTTCCTGCGTATTCAGCGCTAAACCATGAACCGGCATCCAAACCGTCAATATACCCATAGTAATTTATAAACTTAGCGTTACCTGTTCCATTAGTGGTTCTGTCAACTGTTTCATCATGTAGTATGATGTATTCACCATCAGCAGTAACACGAATGTCCATTTCAATAGCTTCCGCACCAGCTTCAAGTGTTTTTTGAAATGAGATAATTGTATTTTCGGGGTATAAGTCAGGAAAACCTCTATGACCTTGTATTTTAATCACACCAACACCACCTAATAAACCCTAGAAACGACCGGCTTTGCTATTTGTATATATGCGGTATCAATCGTATAATTATCTACTACATTTCGAACTACCACCTTCAATTTACTTGTTTCCAGTGGTGTCGTAAACGATTGATTATCATTAAGCCAGCCAGTGCTTCCGATATACGAATTATCTTCTTTGTAAAAAAAGAAATTTATTAAACTCTCATCACTATTGTCCTCGTCATTAGTTGTTGCAAGAAACGTAGCGTAGGTGGCATTTGCTTCAACTTCATTTAAAAAATCTGGTGTGCGTATTCTTATAGTGCCAGTAATCGGCGCACCAGAAACAGTTGCAATCGAACCTAACTCCCAATCATCCGCATTCCAGCTTAACGGAATTGTTTTTTCGGGTATTGCGATTATTGAGTTTGCAATAAGCCCTGTTAGGTTTTCAGGTAATCGGTCTAAAACATTAACTCTTTTAGCAACTTGTTCTAGGTTCGTATTAGTTTTTTCTAAATCTTCTTGATTCGCCTTTTGTGCCAACTGCGAATCACTCGAATTCAAACGATTGACTAAACTTGACTCGTTTCCTCTTGCATCTTCAATCTCTGATTCTAAACTCGTTAGATTAGGAGCATATTGTTGTTCTAAATCATTTAATTTTTGTTCAATAGCTGCGTTTAAAGCCCCTTCATCAAAACCATCGTCAATAATTTGTTGAGCGACTTTTCTTGACCACTCTGCAACTTCTGCAGTTGCTTCCATTGATGTTGCTAAAGCTTCACGTACATCTCTTCCATAGATTTCATTACGCACTTTATGTGCAAGTTCCGCAATCAAATCTGGTATGACTATTGCCATTGCCATCACTCCTTTGGGTTCTCCCTCTTATTTCTTCCGCCTTCTGACTTAATAATTCTGCTAACAATTTAATTCTTTCAGCTGCTGTTTTCTTCATAAAAAAAGACCCTCCTAGTTATTCTTGGTTATTTTTGAGGTCCTCTACATCTTGATATAATTGGTCCAAATTTATTGGTTGAGTAACTGTTAATCTATCTAACTTCTGTTTTAAATGATCTAAGTTAATCTGATCAGTAACTGCGAGCAAATCAATTTTAGTTTTCAATTGATCATACGCTAGTTTATCAACTGCAGTTTGTAGTCCATCTGTTTCATAAGTCGCTGGTCCGTAAACAGGTATTTCAGCTAATGCGTCATTTAAGCTATTTATTGCATCCTCTAAATCACCTATTGCATCTGGTAAACCCTCTATATCTGCATCCTCGACAACCTTTTGTAAATCTTGTAGATTAGACTCGACGGTCACAACCTCATTTTTTATGGTTGAAATCGTCCTACTTTGACCCTCAACTCTACTCTGTAAATCAATTACTTGCCTAGACCTTTTATTAGCATCTGCTTGATAGTCGTTTAAAGTTTTAAACTTGTCCCCTATTTTGAGTGACGCATCTTGAGGATTATTTATATTCGTTGTCTTTCCGACAATCCGTAATCTTTCATCTAAATTCATAATGGGATTAACAACAGGGTGACTGTTGCCTACATCAAAATAGTCAAATTCTAGTCCAATCAAAAATAGATCTAGTGCGGAAATTTCGTATTGAACATGTGCTACTTTTTGATTGGTTAGCCAATCTCGGCCAGTAGATAGTAATCTGTTTGGTAACGTTATGTCATCCCATGTGACAGATCCGCCTTTAATTCCAAATTCTGCGATTAAACCCTCCCGGTCAATATAAGGTAGTCCGTTATTGACTGATTCTATGGTCAATCTAGCTTCGGATGCATCTGTTGCATCTTCATCTTCTGATTCAACCCTAGTTCCCAATGGAGTTAACCGCGTGACTATTTCGGTTGGATCCACACTCTGGCTCATGCTTTTTAAATTTCTAGCAATTCTAATTTCGGTAGATTTATCGTCACCCACACGATTTAAAATGTCTAGATACCGTACATCATTTTCTTTCCTTATACGAAGTTCTCCACCTATACGATCCAATATTTTATCTTCAATTTCTTCAAAAGTAGATCTTTCAGCAGATAGATAAACATATAAATTATCAGTCGAATTCGTCACTTCAACTATGCCTACTTCAAAATGTTTGTAATCTTCAACTTGTTCATTGTGGTAATTCAATATCAAAGTAAGTAATTCTAAAGGCGTGCCACGAAATTCTATATGTCTTTGCTGACTATCGTGTAAATAGCTTAATTCCCCTTCACATACGTATGAATATGTGTGCAACCCATCTTCTGTCATTCGTCCAGTTGGACTAAGGACACGCCCTTCAAATTCATAAATACCAGTTTTAGTGTTCATCACCTTGATAAGAGTTTTAAGTGGCTTCAAATGACCATGAGCTGGACTATCCTGATAAAAAGACATATTAAAAGAGTCAATCTTATTGATTTCCTTTTTGATTGACCCCGTTTCTAGTTTAAGATTATTTACATTTGGATTGTGAATCTCAATTTCATGACCATCATTAAAAATTGAAACTTTATACATTTAAATCAGCTCCTTATAAAACTCAAATGATATGGAGCCATTACCTGTAATGATTAAATCATTTTTTCCAGCGTTCAATACAAAATTTTCACTTTTGCTTTCACCTGTAGGTACATTATATGTCTTATCGTCCATCTTTATTGTCATAGGTGAAGAGGCCTTTATTTTTGGTGTCAATGATGGTGTTCCTATATTATGCAATACCACATTAAGTGACCCCGTTACATTAAAGTCAACTTGTTGAGCCACATCTAATTCAAAATTAAACTCATCCCACATATCATGTCCTTCTTGTAATTCACTGATCATAAATGGATAGGCTGTAAAAGTGACAGTTAAGATACCATCTCGATAATTTTCTTGGAAAGACGATTGACCTTCAACCTCAGCTAAAAAATAGTAGCCAGGGAAGGCATCATCATAAAGCTTTTGCTTCCCTCGACTACTCATCAACCAGTTAATAATTTTTGTCTTTTTGACATTCATTGAATCTTTACTCCAAAGCACATTATTAAAAACATTTAAAGAGTAAGTCAATGTTCGTGAAGTGTAGGTTTCTTCTCCATAAAGCTCACTAAAATCATATTCAGTATTTGAAAAAGGGACTTGCACCTTGATTTTATTTTTATCAGGAAAACCAATTGATTTACCCGGAGCAAGTGTCACTCCAAAATCATCATAAGTGTGTAGCCCCAAAAATCTAAAACCGTCCATTCTTATGCAAGCCCCCTTTCTACTCTTCTTACTCTAATCCCGCCTTCATCATCAGTATAGTCGCTTGTAATTTGGGCAAAGGTTTTACCATCAATCTGTAGAATCACAGTCTCATTTTTGTTTAATAGATCCGCTAACTGATCTTTAATCATTTCGAGTAAAGCAAGTATCTGTTCATTGCCCCAGTTCATAGTGGCGGCAATACCTTCACCGATACCACCTAATGTTTCTTTATTAAGTGGCAATACAGCTTCACGCCCTGCTTCACCACCAACCATCACATTATTTCCATTCATTCCAAATGCCATTGCCTTGGTTAAAATACCACCATCAGCAAACCAATCAATTTTAAATTTAGGTACACTTGGAGGAGCAAGGCTAAATTTCCCATCAATGCTGACTTTAGGCATTTTTAGTTTTGGAAGGCTCCAATCAAAGTCAAAAAAGCCTTTAATACGATCAATGACTCTTTTAACTGTATCACGAGCTTTTTCAACTGGCTTCGTAATGGCATCTTTTATTCTGTTCCAAATATCAGAAACCGATGTTTGCACTTCATTAAATTTGCTAGCGATACCATCTTTAATTTCTTGTGTTTTAGTTTTTATATTGCTCCATGCCTCTTTGATTGGCTCAATAATAGCATTTTTGGTTTCTTTCCACTTTGTAGAAGCGGTGGTTTTTATTTCGTTCCACTTTTGACTTATCCCATCCTTGATTTCTTGTACCTTTGCCTTTAGGTTGCTCCAAGCTTCTTTAATCGGATCAATTATACTTTTTTTAATTGATTCCCACGCTTTGGTTGTGCTATCTTTGATGTCACTCCATTTTTCCGCAAACCAATCAACAATTTCCGTAATAATTGTTATAAAAAAGTCTTTAATGGTATTCCAAATTTCAGAAATAAAGTCACTGATAGCAGTAAACACAGTCGTAACAATTTCCTTCATCTGATTCCATTTTTCCGTAAACCATTCTGCAATGATAGTTAGCGTTTCGGAAATGAAGTCACTCACTGCTGTAAATGCTGTCGTAATTATTTCCTTAATCCATTCCCAAGCTTCAAACACATATTCTTTGATATTTTCCCAAATGAACATAAAAGGTAATGTTAAAAGCTGAAAAGCAGCATTAAACAATTCCGCAATAAACAGAATTCCAACGTGGATAACGTTTTTAATCCATTCCCACGTTTCGGAAATAAATTCACCTATTATCGTAAAAATTTCTTTGATTTTATCCCACATACCACTAAAAAACTCTGCTACAGTGTTAACTAAATTATCGACTGTGTTCCTGAATCCCTCGAAATTGTCATAGAGTAATTTAAAGGCGCCCGCGAAAGGGTTAACGATAAACAGTAGCAATCCTTGCCAATTGTCTTTGATAAAATCGATAATCATATTAAAAAATCCTACAATACCATCTATAGCGTTGCCTATTATCTCTTTCGTCTTATCCCAGACCTTACTCGCCCATTCTTTGATTTTATCCCAGTTTTTCCACAAAAGAACGCCAATGGCGATTAAAGCGCCGATTGCTGCAACAACAATGCCAATAGGAGATGTCAAAAATGCTATAGCGCCTGCTAAAATTCCCGCTGCAGTGGCTAGTGCTCCTTTTATAGCAATGACTGCAGATATTACTCCTGTAATAATCTTAAATGCCGCTACAGCTCCTACAATCCCAGCAATTAACGGGCTCCATTTATCAATAAACTCACCTATAGATTTTACGATCTCCATAAAGTCAAGGTCTAGCATCGCTTGCCATAAATCTTTAATGACATCTATAACACGGTCTATAATGCCGGTATCTTTTAACTGATCCCATAAATTTTTAAAGCCATCTTTTACTGCAACAACAACATCCTTTAAAGATTGCCAAGCAGTAGAATCTTTTACTTGTCTACCTAGATCAATTAGAGCACCAATTAAAGGACCGATAACGTCAGCTGCTTTGGTAAGTGCATTTTCAAAAGCTGTACCAAAATTAGCAACCATATCCCTCATAGATGGTAATCCGTTTTTCGTAAGCATCTCGTCAATATTTTCAATAATATTTGTAACCCCACGAGCAACAGCTGCACGCATATTGTCGAAAGATGCGCCCCAAGATGCACCTGCGTCTTTAGCGGCGCCCTCGATTGAGTCAAAACCTTCTACACCATCCATAAGCGCTTCATTCATAGTGTTGGTAAAATCTTCTGCAGATATCTTACCATCTTGCATTTCTTTTTGGATAGTTTCGGTAGACTTACCAGTCGCTGCAGAAAGAATCTCCCATACAGGCACACCTGCCTGGATAATCCGGTTCATTTGCTGCATATCGACTTTACCAGATGTATTCATTTGTGCGATGGCATCTGTGACAGATTCAAATGTTGCATTAGAACCATCGCCATAAAAGGCTACAGCATCGCCCCAACTCGCAACAGTGTCCTCAGCCAGCTTAATGTCCATACCACCAGTTACAAAGCGCTGTGTTGATCTAGCAGCAACATCTAAGCCATATGCGGTACCTTTCACGATACCATTAATATTATCTAAGGCTTTGCCTGCGGCTTCAGATGAGCCTAACATCGTGGTCATCACTCGGTCAAACTGCTCCATGGTATCGATCCGTCCAAAAGCTTGTTGGATAGATCCCTTTACAAGGTTAACCGCACCATTTAGTAGTTTGAAAACACCAATCCCTGCAGCTATTTTTCCAATACCTTTTGCAGCACTCGCAAACGCACCAAATATACCTTTACCGGACTTTTTAGCCTTTCCAGTCATATTATCTATGCCTTGTTCGGCTTCAGATGTATCAACTCCGATTGTCCCAAATAACTTAAATATTTCTCCCATTTATTCACCCGCTTTCTCTCTTGGCGTGATGAGGGCAAAGGAAGCTTTAATATTTTCTTCTTCTTCCTCTTTGCTTAATTGCTTAGGTTGTTTCACATAAGATTTTTTCTGATTTTTTTGTTTAAATGTAGCAAAGTCAGATTCGGTATCTTTGTGAAGCCAAATCTCAAATAGAGTATCTTCATTTTCCTGATCGAAAAGATAAAAAATAAAATCCGATAGTCCTTCGAGCGTGTATGTGCTCAAAAGGTCTAACGGATTTCCATATCTCTTATATAGCATGTCTTTTAATTTAAATTCCCCATCCTCTACTGTAGTAAGGATGCGATAGATGTAAAAAAATCTTGCAGTTCCGGCTTTTTAAAGAACTGAATAATTAAGCCGGTGTACTCCTTTAATCCAAGATTTTTAATGGTTTTTAATGGTTCACCAGTTAAGTCGGACAACAAGGCGTTGATATCATCTTTTAATTTCCCGGCATTTAATAAAGTTTTTTGCAGCAAACCTGCCATGGCTTCCATACCTCTACGCTGTGCTTCTTGCTCTAATTTTTCTTTCTGCGCCTTAGTAGGTTCTTTCTTTTTATGGTCTTGGGGCGTTTTAACATTAGATTCAACATTTTGCTCAAACAGTTGAATAAACTCATCTTTAATGCCTAATTTCCCCACAATACCAAGCAAAGTAAAAATATCATCGCCTTTAAGTTCTCTCATCTCTATCGTCATTAGCCTTCAGCCCCCGGATCTGGTTCAGGATTTGTGTTTCCTGTTGTTTTAGGATAATAGATGCGCCAAGGCATTTCATCACTATTAAGCTGCTCATCGGTTGCGTGTGCTGTATATACTTGTTCGATAACAGCTTCATTATTATCTTCTGTAGCCACTTCTAACCCACTGGTACATAATGCATTATCTAAAATGGCTATAATCGGTTTGGTAGTTCCTGATAACCTTCCTGCTATAGCTATATTCTCTAAATAATCGTCATTTTCAATATAGCGTTTAGATTTAATTACTTCATACCCTTCTGGCGCTTCATCTTCAGTCGCATCAGCAATAGAGCCATTTAATGCTCGTCTGATTGTTTCTGCAGTAATCTCTTTCATATTAGTAGTAATTGTTCCCGTGGCCGTTTCTAACACCTGATTCCCCCTTACGGGTACGTGATTTGCTCCGTCCACTTCTACATTTCTATATTCTTGTTCTATCGTCAAAGTAACGCCACCGCTAGTAGCTCCGTGAAGGTCACCTTGAAATCCTTCATCTTTAACATACTTAACGCCAGTATAAACAGTAGCTGCATCAATCAAGTATCTTTCAGATGTCTTATTGGTATATCCTGTTTTCTTTAAACCTTTTGACATTATTTATTCCTCCAATCCACTTTGCAGTAAATTTGTATATTTCTACGTCTCAATAATTTGTCGCCAGTAGGCACACCAGTAGACCTTAAAAAGTTAAACCGCAATAAATTATCATCTGTTAGGACTAACTTTTGTTTAAAGTGGTCTTTCAACCTGCCTTCTAGCTCAAAAATACGAGTAAAACTACCAGTGTTATCAAATATATCGACGTCAATGTAAAAACCCTCTACGTTTGTTTCTAACGGTTCCGAATCAAAGTCATAGGTCAAATAAGGGTAGGTTACTGTTTTAGCTGTATTTTGATTGTGGTAGCTCTCCTGGTGCACTTCTGTAAATTGCTTATATATTTCTTGCAAAAAAGGGATCATTTATTTACCCCCAAACGTTGACTTATAATGTGTGGCCAATAATTCTTGTACCTGTTTTTTAGTTGCACGAAAAGCAGGTCTCAAAAATGGACGTGGTTCCATGCCCCAAGTAAAAAACCACTCTCCACTTGGATCTTGATAAACCCAGCCACCTTTTCGGCCTGCGCCATTTTCAGCAAACTCACCTGTACCAAATTCGTTGTAGATGGCGTGTTCATTAGGTGATCCGACTCGACCCATTATCTCGCTACCATTACTAGTAACCTTATGATCGATTTTATCTCTCATTTCGCCAGTTCTAACACGGGCTAAAGCTTTAGCTTGACCTTCTACTAACAAAAGGGCTGCAAGCATCCCTTCCTCTGAAACGTTATGAAACTCCTGTTTAACTTGTTTTGAATTATCCTCAAATTGAAAGCCATCCTTAGCCATCAACAACACCACCATACATACAATAAATCTCGTTATGGTGTCCAACTCCGACAGGATCATCTGCATATGTGATCAAATAAAATCGGTTATGTTTGTCCACGATTCTCATGTTATCCGTAATACCTGGTGTAAAATCCGGGATGACTAATACATGAGTAGAATCCTCAATAAAGGCATTTTGGTTAGGATTAAGATTAGTACCCGTGATTAGGTCAAGATAACCTTCTACAGTTATAGCAGGAGACCACTCTGTCTTATTACCGCCTATTCCATCAGGTATATTTTTCTCGACCTGAATAATAAAGGTCTGCATCAGCTCCACCTCATTTTTTTATACTTATCAAGAAATGATAGTAAAGCTTTTGGGTAGCCATCTGTATTTTCAGATGCATTCACATCAAAATAGGTTTTGCTCATTCGACTAATGGTTTCGGATTTAACACCGATTTTCCCACTCATTTTTCTGTCATATTCAATGAGTTTTTTAATCCCTCTTTTAACATCAGCTGGATATCTAACAAGCGTTAAAATAGCCCGTTTAGGCGTCTCACGAAAGAGTTCGTCTTTTAAGGTAATAACACCCTCCTCAATGCTTATAACCTCGTAAACACCATCATTTAACTGGGTATAATTGATCTCTATCGTGTCACCTTCACGCATTCCTCGAATATCTGAATCTACCATAATGGACTGATCACCAACCCACTTAATATTATGTCTAACCTGTTTCACTTGAAAGTTATTACTGGTTAGCTCCCTTACTGATTGCTCAAAGGCGTCAAGGTCATCTTGTTCAATTTTGGGATCAATTATCTGTGCTTCTTTCAATGAGATAATCATAGTTTCACCTCAAATAAAAAGAGAGCGAAATTAATCGCCCTCTCTTTCTATTAATGCTTTTAAAGCAGTTACCTCATCAGCTGTAAATTGTGGTTCGGCATCTTGTCCATCATCACCAGGATCTCCTTTATCACCTTTATCGCCTTTGGGACCTTGAGGACCTTCTGGACCACGCGGACCTTGTTCACCAGCACCTCCGCCGCTAGCCTGTCTAACAAACTTAGCGATCTCACCAGCTTCGACAGCTTCAACTACATAGCCGATCCCTCCATCTTCAGAGGCGACTATTACACCATTTTCGCCAACTTCTACATACTGACCAGCACTTAAGTCTTCTCCTGCTTCAACTTGCCAAACAGGACTGTTTTTAAGCGTGACTGTTATTTCTGTATCTGCGGTTAATTCTCCTGTAGATCTAAAATCGGGATTGCCACCAGGGGCAGTAATAGAAATTTGCGGAACTCCATTACCACCAGATAAAGACAATAGCCTATTGGCTGCAACATTTTCGGTCACTAATGCTTTAAATGTACTCATTAGGATTCAACTCCTGCCTCTTCAGGGTCTTTTGGCTTGATGATGAAATTTGCAAGTGCATCTTTTTGGATTACTTTACGCCCCCATACATTTAAACCTTTCATGGCATCAGAGAAGTTTTTCTCCGGACGATAAGCTTCCGTTTCAACAACTTGGTTGGCAAAAGAAGTTGCATCAGTAAGACCTGCTGGAACATGGGTAGCTCCACCCGTACTCGTTTTTAGGTTATTGGATGCTAATAGGTTGAAACGACCTACAGTAGAACCTTCAACAACTCCGTTAGCTAGTATTTTTGGTTCTTTAGTAAAACGTGGGTCTTTTGCCAATAAGCCCAAGTACCAATGAGGCAGTGCAATTTTACGACCGCCGACAGGTACATTTTTCTCGTCCAATAAAACGCCAAGATCGACTAACGTGTCATAGGCATTTTTAACATCAATTTCAATTGGGTTAGATGCAGTACCTTGCTTAATTCCTGCCCCTTCTGACATTACTTCAAAAATGTCTATATCAACAACATTACCCATGGCATATGCAGCACGTCGCATAGATCCATCAACCAGATTTACATTCGCTTGTGCTTTATCAATATCTTTTACTGCAAAATTAAAATATTTTGCTTGGTCAATAACTAGTGATTGTTGAGTAGAATCAAGTTCTTCCGGATCATCAATATCTGACCCGTCATAATCCTTAATGGTGATGTCTCCAAGCTGATTGATTCTTACTGTATCACCATAAGCGCTGATTTCTCCTTCATAGTCTCGGTTTACAAATTGCAATGCTACTAAATTCTTGTCTAAGTTTGCTAGTAATCTAGCACTCCAAATAGTTGGTATAAAATTTCGAAACGACATTATTCATTTCCTCCTTGTGATAGAGAAGCACTAACCGCTTCCCAATTATCATTAATTTCTTGTGGGGTCATTTTTTCCAGTTGGTCCTGGCTATAAGTTTTAGCAGGTGCGCCCTTATCCAACTTAGTATCTTTAACCTGATAACCGCCACTATGTTTATCGTCTTTTTTATCCTCTTTGGACTCAAAATGATCTGGGTTTGATTCTTGTAGAGTTTTAACTTTATTGTCCAAATCTTTGATTGAGCCATCTTTGTTCAACTCAATTTCTCCAAGCTTAAAAATCATATAATCAACATCTTTTGCACCAGCTTTGCCTAAAGCCTCTTTCAACTGCACATCTGTTTGCAATTTTTGCAGATCACTTTCTGCCTGTTCTCGTGCCGTTTCGGCATCTTGCAGCTGTTTCTGGATATCCGGATTATCCTTTGTTTTCTCCTGCAAGTCTTTCAGCATTTTATTAGTATCTTTTAGCTGATTAGCGACATTGTTATATTGATCTTTCGGTACTGCATTTTTAGGAAACTCTTGATTAATTTCCTTCAAAGCCTCCCCAATGTTGTAAGTGCCATCTTCATTTTTATGCTTTTCTAAAATCGTTTTAATCCATTCCATGTGCAAAATCCTCCTATACCATTTTTATAGCGGTCGGTACCGCTTAGGATTACTGGGTATACTGCCAGTTCAGTGCAGATAGTTTAGTGTCTTATCCAGGACAAAATAAAAACACCCTATTAGGTGTTATTGATCTACTTTCTCATATGTCTGTTCAAAAATATCTGGTTTGCAAGGATAAATTTCACCCTGAACACCTTTTATAATGTAGTCCCCTCTATTGGCTCTCATGTTGCCTTCTAAGGTTTTTATGGTCAATTGTACATCGCCTGTACCTATGTGATCGAATTGTACTGCTCCCTCTTTAATTGCGTCACTAATCCATATAGGGTCTTCTATTTGATGTCTATCGCCCGTCCACTCAAACGCTTCAATTTCAACTGGTTTCTTTCGATATTTAGCCATTTATTTCACCACCTTCCACAATAAAATAAAAAGCCTAGCCTCTGCTAAGCGGATCATAAATTTTCTCTTCTGTTTCTTCATGTGTTTTCTTCTCTTGACTCTCTTTCAATTCAGCAAGCTTGTCAGCCAAAATATCACTTGCAGATGGCGGACTAACAGGTGGTTCAATTTTTATATCAAATGGTCCATTTTGGTTCATTTTCTGTAATTCTTTACGGATAGATTTCAACTCACCAAGTAGTGCTTTTTCAAATGGTGTCATTGCCAATAGACTCACCTTCCTTTCTTGGCTTTTTTAATCTAAACTTAGCATAATTAAATAAAATCCAATTTCTAATACGGTTGATCAATGTTGTAACCTCCCGTTTATTCTTGCTTTAAAAAAATCGTTGATTCAAAAGGGGAACTAAAAATAACATCTCCACCTTTATCCCAAAAGCAATATATACCATCATCAATCCGTACAGTATCTACCCCATCAACTTGTATTTTGTCTATCCACTCACCATTAGCCACCATAACTAAATACGTCATCTAATCCCTCCTAAAAAAGGACATAAAAATAGCACCTAATCACTGGTTAAATGATTACGTGCTTATTAATTCAAATCTCGTTTTCCTTCAGCTATTTCTTTATCCAGTTGGGCTAATTCTCTTTCCACTATTTTCCCAAGTTCTTCAGCAGTTAAATCAGGATAACGATTGAAGTCCTGATTGTCATCTTCAACATCTCGCCAGTCTGTTTTCTTTTCTTTACTCACAATCAGTCACCAACCTTTCCAAATTTAAAATCATAGCGTTTCGCAAATTCCCCTAATGCGATTTCTTGTGCTCTAATTTCATTATACCCTAATTTAACATTCTGTTCTATTAATTTATTGTAGGTGGAATTATCATTTTTACCAAATGCCTTATTCGGTTTCGTATGCCAATATATACTACCATCGTGTCCAGCGACCACCCCAAGATCTACTGTATTATTTTTATTCTTTCTACCTAATGAAGCAATATCAGATAAAGACGGAGGAAAACTAGATGGATGATTGTGTATAGATATATAGTTTTCATGTTCTCCGTCTTTAAAAGCTTGGCGTATTTTATTGTTATAAACAACACCTTTTGTTTTTCTAGCTTTATTTGAGATCGCCACCGTTTTACCGGATTGACTATCTAATAAATAGTAATCTTCAAATGGAGTACCGTTTCTGTGCTGCAACATTCGTCTTGCAGTGTTAGCAACTTCATCAGCAATATGACTTAAACGTGATTCATTGGCTATTTCGTCACGATATTCTTTACTACGAACATAATCAAGATTGGCTCCAAAATCCCCATCACTAGCTGATCTTTCCTGCTCTTCTATACGTTTATTATACCACTCATCATAATTTTTATAAGGAAATTCGTTACCTTCGTTGTCTCGCCTTAATTCTGGTGACATACCATTTACTTCGGTGATGGTGGTACAACGACAATTAATATCCTCACTTGCTACACCAAACAAACGTGGTCCATCTGCCTTGTTGCCATTTAAAGACTCAAATTGCTCTTCAATTTCAACCACCTGACCATCTAACCCCTGGTGTGTGTCACGAGTATTATTGTCAAGCGTGGACAACCATTTCTTTTTAAGGTCCACACCTTTCTTTTTGGCTTCAACATAACTACGTTGTTTAGCAGTGGATTGGACTCGCCCACCTTCTGTACGAGCAATCCTGAAAGCACGTTTATAGGTTGCTTCCGTCATTTCAGATATATTTTTAGCAGCAACTGCATAGCTTTTACCTGTTCGGGCTGCATCTAATAAAGAAGTAGTTACCTGTTTAGCTAGTTTATTGGTGTAGCTGTATAAGCGTTTAGAGAATACCTTACCTTTAACGGGGTGATGTACCAGCTGTTTAATATAATCCTCTGGTAGCATATTCATGTCCAACTGAATGTTATTAGCACCCTCCATAGCATACCAAGAACCATAATAGCCCCGTTCAGCTGAATCATGGATATATTTTTCAATTGTATTATTAACTTGACCGTTTATATCACGTAAAATCTTATCAATTTGCTTACCGTTTTCCAGCAATCTTTCAGCTTCAAGTCGTTTAGAAAAAGAAAGGTTCTCATAATTATCCATGAAAACTTTCATTTCTTTTTTGATGTCTATTAACGCTTGGCGGTAATATCTAAACAGCTTTTTATTAACTGCATTTTCTTCAAAGTAGGATAGTCTATCAATTTCCTTCTGCCACTTGTCCATCTCCTGCATCTGGTTCACCCTCTTCTACTGGATCTGTATTTTCAGCAAACGAGGGTCCGAAATCCTCTGAATCTATTAATTCTTGCACCTCTTCCCAATCAAGATCAAACTGTTCGCAAATTAACTTAAGTACCGTTTCATCATCTAACCTAGGTGCAACCGCAAGAATGGAATCTATGATAATCTTCCGGGTTTCTTCTTTTACCTTTTCATTGTTTACTAGATCGGTCTCATTAACCATGGTCTCACGAGTGATATTCACCTTAATATCAGATGCTTTATAGGCTGTCCCGTGACGTCTATTGATATCTTGGACAATTAGATCATTTATCCATTTAAGCAATGATCTAAGCCTTATTTCAGCTTTATTAGCTTTCATATCAAGTAGTGCGTACCTTGATTTAATAACAATGTTAGTGATATTGCCATCGCCAACCTGTGTACTGTCAAATCCCATACCAAACTTATAAATGGCATCTTTATTAATCTCAAGCTTAGTTTTCCGACCTTCCACAGGGACATTGAAAGTTTTAATGTCTACCCCGCCATCTAGAGGCAGGCCAATTGTCTTTTTAGCTTTAACATTTTTTCGCAACTTATCTAAATTATCACCCGGGAAACCCTTGACCACATAAATAGCTTCAGTGAAATCTTGCAAGTTATTAGATATAAAACATGCCATGAGGTCGTAATCGTCAATGAGCGCCTTAATAGGCTCTAAATCAGTGCTGCTTTTCTTGTTATTTCCCAAACGATAGAACGGTATCGTACCATAAGAACGTTCGAGTGTTTCCCCGTCTTCCGAAATAGCTACAACATGGGCCCGTGGGTTTTCTTCTCGTTTCTCGTCAAGAACAAACCTCCCGTTTTTATCTTTTATAAAGAAGGTTACCTTTTCGGAGTCCCAAATTTCCGCATGCTCTACGGTGGTATTTTTACCGTCTCTGGTGATATCCTTGCTGTAATAGCGAACCACCGCTTCACGTTCACCGTCTTTATTGTAAACATCAAACGTTTGTAAGCTATCTGAAACTTGAAAGCATAGAACGTCATCACTATTGGTACGGGCATAGGCATATTCAAATCCTTTCACTGAAGCCCCTTCCAACACTTCTTGTAAGAACAGTTGAAGGTCCTCGTTATAGTATGAATCCAAATGCTCTTGAAATGCTTCATCTTCAACCTCTATATCAACTGGATTGGATAAGAGGTACTGTACTTTTTGATCCACAAGCTCCGTAAAAAAAGGGTGCGGAATTTTAATGTTAGAAGCAAACTCATCTTCCTGCAGAACGTCATTATCATCTAAGTAAAAAATGCGGTTGTTTAAAATATCATGCTTGTAATCGTAGTAATCTTGTCCTTGTCTGGCATGTTTTTTGTCACGTGATAACTTATCCTCTTGTATAGCCTTGCTAAGAGCACCAGCCACTACGTTGGGATTATCACTTAATAAATATTTACTATCCACTGTCTCACCTCATTTCTATTTATAAGTTAAATATGCTAAAAATTGTTTAATTCTCTATAAAGGTGTGCCATAGCCTCAGAAAGTTTCGCTAGTTCATCGGTAATTATGGTGATTTTGGATTTTTCATATAATAACTCTATTTGCTGTAAGCAGTATGAGCGCCCGTCTTTTTTTAAATCATTTTTATCAACCATTCTTTTCACCTCTCTTATACCAGCCAACCAGATTGACCTTTTATTTTTCTAAGTAAACTTGCTGCACTATCCGGGGAATCGTCATGTTCTGCGTTTTCTGTGTAGTCCAAAATCTCGTTGATGTATTCTGGATCCGTATCTTCCAACCACTCAATTTGTTTCCAATATTTACGGAGATAGGTTGTTATTTTAATAAATTTATTTTGCGATTCGTGGTACTCTTGGGCAAAGGCTTTTCTCTTGTTTAATTCTTTGGCAAGATAGCCTTTATCAGCGTTTTTCTCAACGTGAATCGTGCCAGCTCTGAATTCTTTATGAAAGGCTACAATCTCACTCAAACAATCATCAACATGCTTTTCCCAACGCTTACCAAAGCCTATGATGCGCTCGCCCATAACCTTAAATATCGTAAATGAAGTAGCATCTGACCCTCCATAAGCAGCATCAATATGACCTACACCGTTAAATATAAGTTCTGGCTCATTTGTATACTTAGGTGTACCGAACATAGCATCACCATCAGCAATATGTTTCAACTCATAGTTAGCAGCGAATAAGGACGGTGACATACTACCCCTCAAATGTTGCAGCTGCTCTTTTGTGATTAAAGCAGTTTTAGCAAAGTCGTATTTAGTGACATTGGGCATTTTAGATATAGCATCTTCCTTGTGCCATGGTGTACCTGTATTTATAAATCTACCCCCACGGTTTTTAATATTTTGCAACTCCTGGTACTGCAATTTGATAATTTCACGCTCTGCCTTACTCACACGGTCTTTAACATTGACAATATCATCAGTAATGATGATATCAGCGTGTTTACCTGTGATAGATGCTTTAATACCCATACCAAGAAGTTGTGATGTACCTCTTGCAGATGTTTTTAGATTGGTATCAATCTCGTAGCTGTTTTCTTTGAGTAGGATAAGTTCCACACCATAAAGAACATAAGCAAGCTTTTGAAAGTAATCGCTAAGTAATATCTTTCTGACCTGTTGTACAATTTCAATGACATCTGTATCAGTCTTCCTGAAAAAGATAATATTGAGATTAGGAAAAAGGACGATTAGTAAAGCAATCGCAATGGCCAAGCAGGTTGTTTTAAAACTCCCACGATGGGCCAATAAGGTTTGATCATCTTTCGCAAATAAAAAGGACTTAATCCATTCGTTGTGAATGTCGACTAAGTCATTAAATCCTGTCCAGTGACCAAATTTCACTGGCTCATTTTTTACCAGGTCTAAATATCGTTTTTCTTGCGGTGTCATGAAGAATCACCGTTTAAGTAATCGTCAATAGCTTTAGCCTTAGAAGCAATATCAACATGTCCGCTATGTTCAATGTCCTGTTTATCCCGCCATTTATCGGGTTTACGGTTCTTGAGCCAAAATATTTGAGCTGTGGTATCGGGCTGAACTTGTTTTACAACCCGTTTAGTTTCAACGCCACCTTCAAAAGTTGTCTCTGTAAACTGATACCCTAAAGCTCTTTTAAGCAGAGCGTTTTCGACTTCACGATCAGCGATATCT
This sequence comes from Amphibacillus sp. Q70, assembly GCF_052055485.1. Taxonomy (GTDB): domain Bacteria; phylum Bacillota; class Bacilli; order Bacillales; family Amphibacillaceae; genus Amphibacillus. Next base: position 3,805,748 of record NZ_CP197171.1, read on the forward strand.
TTGTTCTTTTTTAAGGACTCCGTTAACTCCGGAAATTTGTTTTTGTAACTATGAAAAGTCGAGACAGCCACATTTAAATTTTTTGCTATTTGCTCATCTATGAGTCCATCTCTCGCCCAACCCTCGACCTCAATAAGTCGCGGCTCAACATGCGTATGATATTTACTTTTTCGCCCACCTTTGTTTTTCTTAGTCATGTCACATGACACCTACCTCCCACTTTGTCATTTCGATAAAATTTGTTTCAAATAAAGATAAATTGTCCTATAATATACATATCCCTCGAATGAGAGGGGAGACAGGAGTTGGTCGTTTTGTCCACATTTTTGCACTCCCCTTGTTCCTTTAAAATAAGATAAGTGATGTTACATATCATTCGAAAATGACGATAACCCGAAAGGTCCTGTCAGCCTTTCCGCTATACGAGCGTTAAACGGATATGAATGATATTAATATCACCCTTATTTAGCTATGAACTATAAGGGGAATCTTTATAGCGGGGTCACGTCCGCTTAAGTCATAGCAAATCTCAAGAAGCTAAGAATGGCACTCTTAGTGGGTTCGATTTCCCTCTACTTAGAAAGCGCGGGTCCCTGAACGGCGAAACCGTTTATATCTAGCGGCTACAGCTATGGACTTACTCTGCAAGATTCTAAAGGTGAACAAGCGTGAAACATACCCATTCAAAGTGCCATTTTGAATGGGTTTTGTTGTATTTTGAGTATTAAAAAGACACCCGTTAGGATGCCTTTAATTATTTCGATCGCAAATCACTTGAAATGCCGATAAACACTCTTGTGCTTGCTGATATGCTTTTTTATATGCTGAACTATCTTTTTTTGTTTTTTTATCTAAGAATGTAATAAAGACAGCTGGTTTATTTATGTCTCTGGTCGTAACTTTTACTTTTAAACTATTACAAACGTCTTTGCTTTTGCGAGTAACCGCACCAACAATAGCACCTGCACCACCAGCTAAAGCACCGCCAACAAGGGCTCTACCTATTCCGCCCTTAACTTGAGTTTGGCCATCTTCCAATAATTCTATTGCGACTACGTCGTTATAATCATAAAAGTTTTGTGGTAATACAAGCCCTAACGCACTAGGAATCCCCCATTTTTTCTTATGATCATCAAAGGCTACATGAGAGCCTATTTTCTTAGTAGTATTAAAATTAGCTGGATCATCTTTATTTTCGCTAACGTTATTTATCTTTTCTTTTAAATCATCAGCTGTCATTTTCCTTAATTTTAAAACTTCTAAAGCTGTTAGTTTTGCTTGATTAATACAACTGCGGCAAGCTACTTCTTTATTGGCTATTGAGTTTCTGTCAAGCCCTGTTTCTGATCCACATATAGCACATAACTTAGCCATATTTTATCAACCCCTAGTCAGATTTTACTATAATTTTATCATAGTAACTGGAAAAGGGGAACGAATTTTTAAAAAAAGACACCCACAAAAGCAGGTGCCTTTAACGCTAATTTATCACACTATCATATTATCACATAAATAGTCGCAGTGCCGTGCGATTTTGTCGCAGGATTACTTTTCAAACTTGATTGCATCAATACCAAAAAAGATCACTGGTAAGTCTGTCATAGCCTTATTTAAGTAACGATGTACGGTAGCTCTATCAATGTTCTCTATCTTTGCGATCTCTTGAACTGTATATTTTTTAGGGGTTATATACTTCTTTTCCAACACCCTAAAATACTTTAATTCATTTTGGCTGCAGTTATGGCGGTAAGCTTCAATTTTACCCTTTATGAAGTGGACCATTGCAATGGATTTTTTCTTACTCTGTTTAATTGATTCGATCGATTCAAGGTTAATCTCATCTAAATCAAGATCAAGGATTGACGTTTCTTCAAATTTCAAAAGGTCATCCTCTCGTTTTTGACAATGTAAAACAAGAGCTCTATAGTTTTTCAACAACAATTTGATATTACGTAATCGTCTATCGTGTTTTACTTTCTCCTGCTCTTCTAAGTAAGCTTGATGAGCTTTCACAGCTTCCCTTGAGGCAGTTTCAGTGATAATCTTTAACTGTTTTTCTGATAGTTGCATCCTAATCCTACTCCCCCTAACTTCCCTTACTCGTAAAGTAAATATCCTCAAGCCACTGAACAAGCATAGCCATTTGTTTGATGACAAGCTTATTTTTGTTATAACGTACTTCAAAATCTGTAACAGATGACATAACCCAATCCCAGAATTCTTGACTATCCATACCGAATTGACTAGCCTTTTGATTAACTTGTTTTATCCAAGCAACGATTTCGTTATAGAATTGTTGATAATCCATGGCTTACACCTCTTCGATTTTTATATAAATGCCTGGAACATCAGCCCAAAACTTTTCAGCAATCAGACTTGCTACCTGATTATCGTCTTTCCAAAAATCTAACTTTGTCATGCAATCTTGTAAAAGCTTATTGCTATTGTCCAAGTCAGGTTTAGTCGTCTTGTATTCACCGTTTTTGTGTAATCCAGCTGCTTGAAAGCACCATTTGACTATTAACCTTACAGGACCATTTAAAGGTTTGTCAGGAGCATGTTTACCCAAATGAGCCATTAATTTAGAACGGGCTGTTTTCAAATCCTCTGGCTCGTAAAAAGCTGGCTTTCCATTACGTACCGTGACCTGTTTTTGCTGATGCGTGGTTGTAGGAATTTTTTGCATTGGCATAAAGAATTCTATGGTCATTCCTCACCCTCCATAATTTTGAATTTAGTTTTTGAAATTTTGATTTCGTCATGAAAGAGAAAAATGGTGTGGCGGGCAACTGCATAGCCCACCACTTTTTTTCTCATGACTTGAACGTGAGTGAAACGGAAATTTATATATTATATATATACCTTTTCATTTCACTCTGAAAATGAAGGCACGTCCTTTCATTTTCACGATTTATTATGAAATTGAAATTGAAGGAACGTTATTTCATTTCCTTTGAATAATGAAAATGAAAACTGAAATCACGTTGTTTCATTTCAATAATGAAGTGAAAGGAAAATATCCCTCATTTTCATTTCATTATTTACTTTATTTTTTTGTAACTTCTCCATTTTCAATGTTAAAACCACCGTGACTTTTAATTCTATTTCTAACAGTTCTGTCTGTTACGCCCATGAATTCAGCAATTGATTCTAGAGTTACAACTTCATCAATTGTACAAGCTTCAAATGCTGATTCTATTGCTTCATTTTGCTCTTGCTTACGTTCCTTTGATGTTTTCTTTTTCTTACTTGAATTCTTTTGCCAAGTCGGTTGTTCACTCTCTGGCTGAATATCTTTAAGGATGCCTGTATCATCAACTTTATGAATCGGATACTGGAACCACATGTTAACTGGGGCAAACTTCGGATACTCCCTTAATGTACCTTCAACACGCCATGCTGATCGATTTTTTATTGCTTCAACTACTTTATCTATCTCGGCATTTATTTGGTCTAACCTAGCCTTATCTAGCGCATTTTTAGCATGTATCGTCATTTGTGGAACGCTTTGTTGATCATCTAAGCCGACATTCTCATCAAAGTAATCAAAATTTTCCTTTTCGATTGTCTTAGTATAAATAGAAGCTACAGCACTTGCTTCTTGTTGCTTAATTAAATCCTCTGTTAAATCCAACTCAACTAAGTCAATTAAGGCATCGGGATCTCTGGCAAATACGCCTGAGCCACTTGCTCTATCCATCGACTTTTTACCGCCTTGCGTACCTTTAGAATGGTGATGACAGTAGATTACACTAGACCCTAATTCCGTTGCCACTTTGTCAAATTGATTAGTGAAATGAGCCATCTGATCCGCACTATTTTCATCACCAGTTAAAACTTTATAAATTGGGTCAATGATAACTGCTATATAATTCTTCTTCTGCGCCCGTCTGATTAACTTAGGAGCAAGTTTATCCATCGGAACAGATTTCCCTCTAAGATTCCAAATGTCAACATTGGCTATATTGTCTGGTCGGAGGCCGAGTGAACTATATACATCTTTAAAACGATGCAAGGCACTGGCTCTATCCAATTCTAAATTGACGTACAGAACTTTCCCTTGCGTACATTGCCATCCTATCCACTTAGACCCCTCAGCAATGGCAATACTTAGACCAATTAAGGCAAATGACTTTCCTGCCTTTGATGGTCCAGCCATCAGCATTTTATGACCTTGTCTAAGTACTCCTTCTATTAATGGTGGCGCTAAATCGGGCATGTTGTCCCAAAAATCTGTTAAACTTTCTGGATCGGGAAGATCATCATTTAAATCCTCAATCCAATCTTCCCACTCTAACCAACTTGTTTTACCGATGTGCGTATCGATAATAAATTGCTTCTTACCATTTCGCTCGAATCCTGGCATACGTGATAGCCTAGAAGGATTTCTGTTCTGGTTATCAATATCTAAGCCATTCTTTTTACAAACGTCATACAAATAATTCACACGTTTTCTATATTCTTCATAGTTCGTTGCTTCTACTTTCACGATCGCATGGATACTTTTCTTTCCACTATAAACAAGAGCAGCGATAGGTAATTCTAATTCTCGTAAAATAGCATTTTGTTTTTCCAAATCCATAGAATCAGATTCGACTAACGCATATTTATAATCCGTGACGTTTTCATTTTTAACACCTTTACCATCTAACGGATTAAATCTTATCCACGCCCCTGCTTCAGAGTTATAATCACCTAAAACTGCACCGATATCACCGTTTGATTGATTCAATTGCTGAATGAGTTCACCAGCTTGTCTATCGTAATTCCCTTTCGTGGGCAAATATTTACCATCATCGGTTTGCCAAGTTGATGTCACATAGCCAACATTTTCAGATGCTTCAAAAAGCGTTTCTAAATAAGTTGTTATTTCTTTAATTGGATTCCAATGCGATGGTTCTTGTATTTCCATTCTCTCAATCCAGTTCTTATCAATAACAACATAATCATTATCACCTTGTATCTCATCATTCCAGCCAAGTTCATATTCTTCTACTTTTCTAGCTGGTTCCCAACCGTAATCTTTGGCCATTTGAGTAATGGTAGCACCAGTAATACCGTTTCCCTCGAATGTATTCCACTTCTTGAAGCATTCACCGGGATGGTACCGTGCCCCATCCCGTTTGCTCCAACTATCCCAATCACTAGCCGTATAGCCTTCTGACTTCAAAGCCATACCAACGTTTAACCATTCTTGATAATCAGTCATAGCTGGATCAATGTATTCTAATAATTTTATTAAATCTAGTTTATGTTCCATATACTTCACCTATTTTTATTAACTCCATAATGGCATTGCCTCCACTGTTTTCTCTACCTTCTCTGGCTTATACTCTTTTGGATTAAGACCAGCTGGTGTTCTCCACCCATTCGCTGCAATACGATCAATTAACTTTCTAGCATTCTCGAACTCCCATTTGCCTACGTGCTGAAATCCACGCTGTTCAAGAAAACGAATTTGTTTAGGTGTAGCTAATCCTTGTTCCTTACGCTTTTCTAATCGATCAAGAATCTTTGAAGCTTTTCCGGCATTGTCGATTTCATCAGGCATGATGCCGAGATTTTCTAATTTTTTAACTTGTTGCTTACTAGGTGGCTCCATTTCCCAACCGAATGACGGAACATAGCTTGATAAGTCTTCAGCTTGGATACTCATTTCAAATTGTAATGGATCTACTAGCTTATGTTTTCGTCGTTTCATTTCTTTCAATTGCTTAGCCAATGCCTCTTCACGTTGAGAAACAACATCTTCTGCAGCAGATTCTTGAATATCTTCTAAATCAAGGGGCATGCCTGCCTCTTCAATTTGTTTGGTCATTGCATTGGCTACTTCATCATTTTCTGCAATCAAGTGAGCCGGATGGCATAATTCATGTCGTTCTGTATGCCACAAAAAGTCTAATAACAATAATTCAGTTTTATCAGGGTAAAGTCGGGTACCACGCCCAACCATCTGACTATAAAGACTGCGTACCTTTGTCGGTCTAAGGACAACAATGCAATCGACTGATGGGCAATCCCAACCTTCTGTAAGTAGCATTGAATTGCAAAGTACGTTATATTTATCATTGTCGAAATCTTCTAATATCTCCGCTCGATCTTGTGATTCTCCATTAACTTCTGCTGCTTTAAATCCTTTTTGATTTAGTATTTCCATAAACTTTTGGCTAGTTTTAACGAGTGGTAAAAAGACAACGATTTTTCTATCACTTGCTACTCTCAGCATTTCATCTGCAATAGATTCTAAATATGGATCCAATGCGCTACCTAATTGTCCTGCAGCAAAGTCCCCTGCTTGTTGTCCTACTTGTGATAAATCTAACTGCAATGGAATCGTTAATGCCTTAATCGGTGATAAATAACCTTCTTTGATCGCTTTCGGTAACGTATACTCATAAGCAAGATTCTCAAAATATGAACCTAGATTCTTCATGTCTCCACGATCTGGTGTTGCAGTAACACCTAATACATTTGCATCTTCAAAATAATCCAATACACGTTGATAACTATCTGATATACAATGATGTGCTTCATCAATAATGATGGTATCAAAGTAATCTGTAGGGAATTGCTTCAAGCGTTTTTCTCTCATCAAGGTTTGAACGCTACCCACAACTACTCTAAACCAACTATGGATAGATGTTTCTTCGGCTTTTTCAGTAGCTGTTTTCAATCCAGTTGCTTTTTCTAATTTATCTGCAGCTTGTTCTAATAATTCACCTCGATGGGCTAAAACTAATACACGTTCACCGATACGTACTCTATCTTCAATGACCTTACTAAACACGATCGTTTTTCCTGTTCCAGTAGGTAGAACAAGAAGCGTCTTTTTGACGCCCTCATTCCACTGTTTTTGAATCGATACCCGAGCTTCTTGTTGATAGTCTCTAAGTTTCATAGTGTCCTCTCCTACCCTACTCTTATTCCATGTTTGTTGAGTAATGGATTATTCCGCCTGTAGCCCTCTCCTTTGAGTGCCATCAATTCAGTGTTGTTGAAATGCCCAGTGACGATAAGTAAATCACCATCAGAGAACTTATACAACGTTACTATAAGTAACCTTTTCATTTTTAAAATTGTCCTGGTGTAAATCCACCTTGTTGTTGCGGCGGTTGCGTATTAGTTGGAAATGGTGCTTGTTGTGTTGGCTGTTGGTTTCCACCCGCATGCTTCAAGTATTCTTCATACGGTAAAAACGTCTTGACTTGGTTATTCTCAATTTCATTTCCTTTATTACTTGTAAATCGATTAATTTCTAATTCACAGCGACCAACAGCACCAATAACCATATTCCAATTCATCTTTACTCTTTCACCTTCTTTTTTCTGGCCAATTGCTTCAAAGAAAGCTGAAAGGAATCCTTCTGTCTTCGAGTGAAGGAATAGGTTATTAGTAACGGTCGCTTCTCCATGTTCGCCACCATCTACTTTCAAAGTTAGCACCGCTTTATTACAAGCTGGTAAATTTGCACTTCCTGTATGTCTCCCTCTTTCAAATTTCTCAACCCTAAAGTTGTAACTCCCTTCCGGTAATAAGATAAACTCAGGACCACTTTTCTCTATCTCATCATCCCAACCTAATTCTCGTTCTATTTCTTGACTCATCATTTATGCCTCCTAATCATTATTTAAATGGTAATTGATTTCTAAAATCTTTAACCATGCCATGAACTTGCTCCCAAGCCCCTACTAGAACACCCTCTATGAAACTGACATCATAATTGGCGATTGGCGTGTCTTGCGGATAATATCCTTTTTGACCAACTACAACCTGTATTTCAGCTTCCGAAACTCCGTCTTTAGTCATTAAATCTCGTAATGATTGTGGGATTGCTGGATTCAAGGTCGGCTGGTCAAACGGTGGTGCAGATGTATCTGCTACTGCCGGTTGTTGTACAGGCTCTTGAGTAACTGTCTGTTCAACAGATGGTGTTTGTTGCACTGGCTCATTGACTGATTGTATTTGCTGCTGAACCGACGCTTGTTGCATTGGTTGAGTCTGTGTTGTAGCTTGTTCAGAAAAAATATGAGCAATCTGTGCATAGTCTAATGGAAATTCATCTGGTAAACCGTGACGGTTCTTAGCATCCCATGCCGGATGATGATTTGCATAGATGGTACGAGCACCACCTTGCGCCTTATGTTTTTTACCTTTGTCATCCGTCGATACACTAAATGTTTTATAATTCATGAATAGAACCATGTCTGCCCATTCTTTGACTAATGATGATGTACGAGCAGTTGTCTTTTTTCCTAGTTTTAATTCGTAACGATCATAGGCTCCCATTTCATCAGGTTGCTCAAACTTACGAATAATCGAATGAGCCGTTAAAACAACATTGATCCCTTGATCTACTACATCTTGTAATACATTGAGAAAACGTCCTAATTCCTCTTCTACTTTGATATAACCTGATCCATAACCAAAGTCCTCAATACTTTTCTTCTGATTGATCTGACAGATATGCTCAATACACATCCGTTCTGCCCAGTCAATGGTGTCAATGATTAATGTTTGACATGGACGATTTTGTTTCACAAATTCTATTTGCTGTAATAAAAATGTCCAACTCGATGGTTTATCCATTCGAGCCACATCCATGTTGCTTGTGGATCCTTCAGTGTCAATAAATAAAGGATCCGGAAACTGTGCAGCAAAAGAAGATTTACCAATCCCCTCGGGACCGTAAATTACGCACTTCTGTGCTTTTGCAACCTTTCCTTTCGTAATATTCATTATTAAAATTCACCTGCTTTCCATTGTTTTGGGGATTCCTCTTGCTTAAGGACCTCCTGGTTAGATGGTTCTGGCGGTATATTATCCTGTCCAACGACATAACCATCTTCAATAATGATTGAACATTCATCACCACTAGATACTCGTGTGGCTATGGCTTGTAAATCTTCTTGAACTAACCATTGTCCGAATTCCTCTAATGTTTCTGTGTCCATTTGCTCTAACTTATCTAGTAAGATAAATCCACAATTAGGCTTAAGCTTACGTACAATTGAGGTAGATACTCTTAATTTATCTGCACCACTCATGCCATCCCACTTATAACCGTTATAGAGCAAATCACCATCTTCAACGGACAAACCTTCTAATGGTAAATCTGCATTGTCTAAGAGATCTGTTTTCTTCTGACGAACATCATTAATCTGCTTTGTCAGTTCGTCATACTGAACGTTGTAGTCTCTTGCATCCTCTTCTGCCTTATCTTTATCAAGGTTCGCACGTACCTTACGATTAATTTCATCAATCTCTTGGATATTACATTGCAATTCCTCGGTCGATTGGTCTTGTAGGTCCTGTGCTGTTGTCTGAGCTGTCTGCAAATCTTGCCCCAACTGAGCATACTGTTGTTCAGCCTCTTGAAGCTTAGTTTTAATCTGTTCAATTTCTTGACCCTTTGCAACATATTGTTGTTGGATATTAGCCAACTGATCACGTTTTCGCTGATTTTCACCATTTTGAGCAAGGATAGCCTGTTGCTGATTGATTAAATCAGATGCAGATACAAGTTCCTTAGGTGCATCTGTGTAATACGTTTGCTCGTCAGCAAATTTCTTCTTTTGGGTAGCAATCTGGCCAATTGTTAATCGCTTGTTATACAACTCTTTTTCTTCATGTTCATACTTATAAAGCTGTTCACCAACTCCAATGATATGAAGAAGCGTATTCGCTTTTTCTTTGCTGCTCGAATCCATGAACTTTGGTAAGTCAATGGCTAATTCTTCTACAAAACTATTCAATAGTTGTTGTCCTGCTTTTTCACCACTCGGATCAATGACTTTTAAATCACTGTTTTTTCCTTTACGCTCCACTACCAGACCATTTGATAGTGTAATAGAAAGATAAGGGTTGGACATTGAACCTTCTCTAGTTGCATCGCTAGGCTTGTACTTATTGCCACCCAATGCCCAAGCAATGGCATCAAGGACGCTTGTCTTTCCCTGTCTGTTCTTACCACCTAGAATGGTCAACCCATTTGCAGTAGGTTCTATTTTTACGGCTTTCACACGTTTGACATTTTCGATTTCAAGTTTATTAATTTTAACCGACACAATTAATTCTCCTTCCGATTTGTGATATACTTAAAGTGGTTATTTTTTAAAGCTCACTGATTGCCGTCAGTGGGTTTTTCTGTACACTCATTACATTGTCTTGGATAACCTGTTTCACACCCATCTATTTCAAGTCCACATTCCTTACAAATGAAGCCATATTCCATTGCTAGATGATACTGCTCTGCTGGATCCATTCTCCTCACCTCCTTTAAAGTTCTTTACCGCAATCATGGCAAATGGTTATTCTTTCGTCTGTGCCGCCAATGTCAATTGTTTCATAATCTTCGTGTCTGCATTCTTCCATTTTGCTTCCCCCCTTCAAAACCAATCACCGTTAGGCTTGTACTTTACTAATTCACCATTTCTAAAATAGACTTCAATAACCTTTTCTTTGCTGTTCGCTTTAATTTCTTTGACATTGGCTAACTCAAACTGTTCTCTTGCTTCCCTGCCTAGAGCTTTTAAATGATTACAATGCGCTCTTGCAAATACGGATCGACCTTGAGGTCCTAGCTTCTCATAACCTTTCAATGTGTTCACCTCCCTACTCCCCATTCCTTATCGTCAAATTCATCGTAGTACTCAAACATCTTAGCTCCACACATAGGACAATAATTCCAACCATCCTCTAAATATTCATCACAATTTGAGCAAAAAGCTTCAGATTCATCTCCTGCTGAAAAATAACTTTGATAAGCTGGCGTGTAATATACTTCAGCTGTTAAAATTGTATCTTTCTTTGTTTTTCTGTATTTACGTTTCATAATCAAAACCAATCCTTCCTACGCTGCACCATCTGATCAGTTAATTCTCGTAACGTTTCTTCCGCTACTTTAGTAGTATTTAATCGACTCAATTCCGTAATCATTGTCGTTGCATGACGCATACACTGTTCGGCGTTTTTAAAGTTACCTTTTGCCAATTCAAAGTTGGCCAGGTTAGTATAATACTCATAATAGTCGTTGAGCTTGACCGCTCGATCATGGTCCGATTTTAAATAATGCTTAAGACTTATCATCAATCAAACCTCCCTTTACATTTTTAAGGCTGCAACCCAACCAATTTGGTTTATCACAATAACAAAGATTGCTAGATAATAGAGCTTGATAGGTACTTTGTCATCTGTGATATATCGCCTCATATCGATTGCATGGATCACCCATAACACAATAATTATTAAACTATAAATCATCATCTGCAGATCCTCCGATCTTTAGCGCTAGATAAATATTAAAAAGTCCTGTCAGACAACTAAATATGACGATTAAAAGAAAGACGTTTATTAGTAAATGCATTAAATCAACTCCTGACTTGTCCATTTTTTAATGTCTAATTCTCGTTCCAAATCCTTTTTTTTAGGCATTTTAATGACTTCGCTGTATGCCATAAAGTCGGATGTGTCATTTCGGATAAAGTAAACTTCTTTAAATTCCCTTGATAAGCTATCACCGTGAAGCACAACCCCATTCATACCTCTAACGCTCATATTAAATATTAGGAATGGTATTGCCCTGTCTGATAATTCCTCAACTTGATACCAATAAGCACGCGGATCGTATTCAATCGGATGTTTGCTACATCTATGCTCATGCCAAGCTTGTATCATAATTCCGCCTGTTCCTGCAGTGGATTCAAAATAAACGTTACTTTGACCAGTTAGTTTAGCTAATAGTTCTGATACACTATTGGGCGTGAAGTCTTGTTTCTTAACTTTCCTGTCCGAATGCTCGTTTTCAAAATACCCCTGGAACCACTCATAACTTAAGTCATGTTCATGTTCTAAAAACTCATCAAACAGCAACGGTCTCTGATTATCATCAAGCATTAAATCTAACATTTTAGCTGGGGCTTGATAGCTTTCTGTTATTCCTAATAATTGATTAATAGTTTCGGTTGATAGCATTAGATCAACTCCAATATCTTTTTATTGCCCTTTTGCTCTGTATCTTTTAACAAGTGTCCATACACCCTCTGAATCATATCTGTATCTGTATGTCCTAAACGTTTAGCAACAACGTCTATCGGTACTCCTTGAGCAATTAAAATGGAAGCGTGTGTGTGCCTAAGCTTATGCAATGTTATCGGTTCGATTTTTAAACAAATTAAGATTAATTTAAGAGCATGGTTTATCGTACTGTTAAATACTTGCAAACCTTTTTTTATAAAAATCGCATGTTGATTGATTTCTATTTCGCATTTATCCAACCACGCTAAATAGATTTCTAAGACTTTTAAAAATTCAATATCAACCGGGATTTTTCGAATGCTTGATAAATTTTTTGTAGGGACAAACGTTTTATCGTATTTATAATCCCAAGTCTTATCAATGTTCAATAATCCGTTTTTAAAATCTATATCTTCTTTAGTGAGACCTAATATTTCTGAATACCTGGCTCCCGTTTTTAATGCGATATAGATAATGCACAAACGCATTTGTAGAGGATATTCACTACTTGGAAAAATGGCGACTTCCTCGGACAATTCGTTTTTTAATTTATAATTTTCCGAATCCGATCGTTGAAAATTAACGTGCATAAGACCTAATAAAAACATTTTTAATCTTCTATATTCATCAATCTCTAACCACTTTTTAGCTTCACGAACTTGTTTTTGTTTCGCCACATCCCAACCATCTTCGATGGTGACCAATTCAATTTTTCCACCAGGATTTGTTTTAATAAGACCGTCAAGTTGAGCATCTGCAAAACTAGCTTTAATTGTCATTCGTGTACCAAGGACAGTGTTCTTGCTTCTTACTTTTCCATAGTCATTCATAAAATTTTGTACATCTTTTCGGGTTATTTTAGACAAGGGTGTTTTTCCTAAGGCGCTTTTTGCAATGATCCCATGCAAAACGTAGTACTTATCAGATGTCACTTGACGTATTTTAGGTAATCGGTAAGTCTCAAACCAATGTTCAAAATAATCGCTATACAACATATTTCTGTTAACCATATGCCTTCACTTCTTTCTCCAACTTATAAGGAACACCGTTTTTAAATCGATAGCCCATTCGTTCTGCTTTACCACGAACTGCTAGTGCGCTTTTGTTCATTCGCGTTGCAATCACATCAAAGCAGTATCCTTTGTCCAGCAAATCAACAATTAAGTCTTCTTCTTCTTTCGTATACTTGATGTGGTTCGGTAATCTAATGGGTCTTGCTTTTAAATCGAGGTCATATATGCGTCTTTTTATTGCACCTTGACTACGATTCAATTCGACTGCTATTCGAGGATACGTGTACTCAAACTTGTTGAGCATCCACTTTAACTTTTCGTCATCGGTTCTACTCCAAGGTGTATTATGCGGTTTAGGAACATACTGTTTTTTAATTTGGTCAGCTTTCCTTTTTTCTGCCACCCAAATGGGTTCGGGTCCAAGTGACAGTCTTTCCAAACGACTAAAGTCCAACATATGTTTATTTTCTTTAGCCCATTTCCAGAAATCTTTATAAGTTACAACCAAAACCTCATCTTTAAGCGCAAATACTTTTGTTTTTGCTGGAAAACCATAAATTTTTGTCCAATTTTTTAATATGCTATAATGCGTGTTTAAGACAAGTGACAGTTGGTTTAACGTAATCCCGTCATAATGTGTTCGGGCATCACCAAGTCCTAATCTTTGAGCTTTTAACTTAACTGCATTTTCTGATCTTCCTAATTTAAGTGCAATCCTCCGAATACTTGTTAATCCCCATCTCTCTTGCAAAAAACTAATTTCTTCATCTGTCCAAAACTTCACTTTGGGCAATTAAACCCCACCTTTCGAGTGCATAGCCATTCTTAAAAACTCTCTTTTTAAGCTTCCAGGTAATAATACCCAATCCTTAGCTTTAATAATCATCTACAACGCCTCCATATTAACTTTTTCGTACAAGTCCATAACGTCCTCGTTTTTCCTCAACCAATCAGGTTCTAACGAGTACGGTATGTTAAATACTTCTTCCATGTCCTTCATCAATCTTTCAGCAGGTTCTTTGCGATCTTTTTGTTTTAACTGCATGATACGGTCAAAGCGGGCTTCGAATATCTTTAGCCTGTTTTGTCTTTTTTGTTTTTGCATGGTCTAACCTCTTTTCAACGTCTGTCCACGTATTTTTTATTTTTAGTTACCATTTTTCATAAACAATTTCTTTGATGACCGGGATAAGTTCATCAGTAAAATACATGCGTTTTCTTGATTTTTTTCGCTCAATAGCTTTTATTCTTACATCCGACAAAAGCTCATCTTCAATAAACCGTTTGCTTAAACACATTCTTTTAGCTAGCGTGTCCACATCTAGCATGATAAAGAATCCGTCTGCTAGTGCATCTACTCTTTGTTTAATGTGTTCTATTATTTCCGACTCATTGACTTCAACTTTGACCGTTGCAGTAGGGGATGTCATGTTAATCACCTCGCTTAATCCCGAGTATTTCTTGAACCGCCTTTAAATGTTCTTGAGCTTTCTTTCCTGTACGTCTTCCAAGCAAAATATCAGATAAGTACGGTTGAGTAATTCCTAAATGATTAGCTAAATCCGTTTGCGTCATTCCGACTTCACGGAGTTTTGCACGTACTCTAATGCTAAATTCTTCGTGTGACATTGTTTTTACCCCTTTCCTCATTGATTAGCGTTGCTACCACCACATAAGCTATAAGCCTGAATAAGGTATATATTTTAAAGAAAGCTATAAAATTAGCTATAAGTGTTGACAAATATTAAAGAAAATTATAGAATACAGACATAGCTAAATAAGACTTTAAAAAGCCTGTCGCAATACATTTTGTCGCCTGCCAGCTCAAAATTTCGCGTTTACCTGGGTCGTATTTTTTATTGTCTTTTATAGCTAATTAAATAGCTTATCTAGAGTATATTAAAGATTTTTATAGATGTCAACAAAATATTAAAGAAATCTTTAATTTATTTCTGTGAGCTTCTAGGATGGTTGATATGACTGCATTTGATATAGTAAAAAAATTATGCGGAGAACAAAAGATTGCAATTGTTGAATTAGAAGAAAAGTTAGGTTTTAGCAGAAACTCCCTTTATTCATGGAAAAAAAATAAGCCGTCTTCGGACAAGTTGGAGAAAGTGGCTGACTTTTTCAACGTATCTACCGACTATCTCCTAGGTCGTACAGATAAAAAGCAATACGACGACAGTTTGACCGAGAAAGATGAGAGGGATATTGCAAAACGAATGGCAAAAATGCGTCAGGATTTAATGGAAGGTAACGATGGAGATGGTTTAGCCTTTTCAGGTGAGCCAATGAGTGAAGAAGCAGTTGAATCATTATTAGAGGCATTAGAGTTCGTCGAAAAGCAAACTACCAAAATTAATAAAAAATATACTCCAAAGAGGAAGAGAAAATAGTGGTGTAGTAATCTATGGGGGTTAAGTATGCGTATAAAAAAGATTGCTGAACAATTAATAAACCAATATGACACAAATGACCCTTATCTTTTAGCTGAACATTTAAATATCATCATATTTGAGAAAGGTTTACACGAAGAAATTATGGGTTTTTACAAGTATAACAGGAGAAATAAATTTATCATTCTCAATACAAATTTAAACGAACAACTTAAACAGTTTACAGCTGCACATGAGCTTTCTCATGCCATATTACACCCTAGATCAAACACACCATTTTTAAGAAAAAATACGCTGTACCCTGTTGGAAAGATCGAAAGAGAAGCTAATCAACTCGCTGTAGAGTTATTGCTTCCTGATCAATCCATCTACGAACATAAGCATACTAATATGACAATCAACGAAATTGGAGGTGTCTATAATATTCCGGATGAGGTAATTCACCTTAAAAATTTTTACGATTCAGACCAAACAAACATTCTCTAAAACTGAAAGGTGGTGATAAAAAAACAACATCCTTAAAACGTCTGTCCACGTTAGAAAAGGATGAGAAAATTGAAATTATACAAATCAAAAAAAGACCCAGAATTGTATTATTACTTTAATGCAAAAGGTGAAAAGTTGTGGTGTTTTCGTCATAAATATTATGATGACAGTGGAGAGAGAAGAGAAAAAAGCAGGCAGGGGATAGAAACAGAAATAGAAGCATTAAGGGAATTATTAGATGTAAAAGCCTTAACGCTTCGAGGTGCTAGCAAGCAAATAGAATCTGATCAATTGACTGTATCCCAGTGGATTGATGTATGGTATAAATCAAATAAAAGTGCTTGGAAGACGTCCACGCGCAACCATAGAAAACAACTTATACAATTACACATTAAACCTATGTTAGGACATTATAAGTTACAAAAACTCGATAAGATGACGTACAAGCGTGTGTTTATCAATGGTTTGCTTGCTAAAAAACTTAGTATCAGTACAATAAAATTATATCATCAAGTCTTTAAAATTGCGATAAATGCAGCGGTTGATGATGAAATACTAACAAGGAATCGCTTTAATAAAATTGTTATTAAAGACCCTGCTTCACACATTAAAAATAGGGCTGAAGAAAACTTTTTAACTGTGGAAGAGTTAAATAAGTTACTTTCCGTTACCCAGTCAAAGGCAAATATAACTGTCTACACAATATTTTTACTCCTAGCCTATACCGGACTTAGACGTGGTGAAGCTCGTGGTTTACAGTGGAACAATATTGACTTTGACAATAAAACCTTAACGGTAGAAAGAACTAAAGATGATGGTGGTGGAGTACGTCCACCAAAAACCAAAAACAGTTATCGAACAATCTTAATTGATGACGTGCTTGTGCAGCAACTAAAAAAATATCAAGTTTGGTGTAAGGAAACTTTGATCCGGTTTGGCAAAAAAATGACCAATGATACATTTATTTTTATCTCCCAAAAACACTGTACTCCTATATCAGACACTGTAATGAACTACAACCTTGATAATATGGTTAATATGGCTGATGTGAATAGGATAACTCCACACGGGTTCAGACATACCCATGCGACCATTTTAATAAGTAAGGGCGTCAATGTAAAAGTGATTGCTGATCGTTTGGGAAATACTCCTGCTATGGTTATGGAAATTTATAGCCATTCATTTAAGCAGTTAGAGGCGGAAAGTGTGACCTTGTTTAGTGAGAGTTTAGAAACGGTTGGGGGACATTCTGGGGGGCGTTAATAAAAAAGCCCCCTTATCCCTTGATATTAATAGGTTTCCTGAGTTACTAAGACATTATACGACAAAAAGAGACAAAGCTAAAGGCTAAGCCCCTCTTCTTAAAAAGACGTATGTGCTATGACATGAAAATAGAGTGAATTATAGTAAATGATGACGATGAGCATAAACAGCTGCTTGTGTCCGATCATGAACATCTAACTTTCTCAGAATATTACTCACATGTGTTTTCACCGTTTTTATCCCGATAAATAACTGATCGGCAATTTCTTGATTGGTTGCGCCATTAGCCAGGCAAATCAACACTTCAAGCTCTCTTTCCGTAAGCTGATCATGTAAAGTTGATTGTTTTCCTTGAAAATGGGTCATCACCTTATGAGCAACCTTTGGCTCAATAACATTCTCTCCATGGTGAGCTTTTTTAATAGCGGTCACAATTTCTTCAGCTGAAGCTGTTTTTAATAAATAACTGAAAGCACCGGCTTCTAAAACAGGGAAAATTTGTTTATCATCATAATAGCTTGTTAAAACAATCACTTTGCAAGCAGGGAAAATGGCCTTAATTTGTTTGGTCGCCTCAATACCGTTACCATTTTCCATAATTAAATCCATTAGCACAACATCCGGCTTTCGTTCTAAAACAATATCAACACTTTCGTCACCACTGCTTGCCTCACCAACCACTTCAAAATCATCTTCAGTTTCTAAATAAGCAATAACACCTTTCCTGACCACATCATGATCATCAACGACAACAATCCGAATCATGTGTCAGCCTCCTGTCTTGGAAAAGGAACACGAATATCTATGTATGTTCCATCCCCTTTCTTTGTTCTTAAGTTAAATTGTCCACCTATTTCTTCACTACGTTCTCGCATCGTTTTTAAGCCATAGGACGTTTTCTTTTGATCCGCCAAAGTCCAATCAAAGCCCTTACCATTATCAGCCAAATGAACAAAAAGATGTTCCGGTTCATGGCTGAGGACAATTTTAACCTTTGTTGCATCTGCATGACGCAATGTATTCGACAAGCCCTCTTGAATAATACGAAAAATATGCTCCTCTGTAAACCGTGGTAACTTATTGACTTGATCAATATTTACTTGAAAATCAATCTCACTTTTTGTTTTTAATTCAGCAATTAAATTATGAATACCATCACTCAATGATTGATCAGACAAATGAATCGGTCGTAAATGTAATAAAAGTGCACGCATTTCTGTTTGAGCCTTCATTGCAGTCTCCGCAAGATCGGCAACTTGTTGTTGTACCTTTTCTGGATGCCTTTCAATTCCGCGCACAACTGCTTTTGACATCATTGTCAAGGCAAAAAGCTGTTGACTAACAGAGTCATGTAGATCACGTGCTAAGCGTTGCCGCTCTTCAATAGTTGCAATCTTATGCGCCCTCTCAGCATAAGCCGCTTTCTCATCTGCTAATCGTTGCAAATAATGAACTTGGTCATCTAATTTTTGAGCTAATTCATTTAGCTCTGTTCCAATTCTAGACACCTCTCCAGGTTCTTCAAGACGAAAGCGAGACGAATAATTACCACGTGATAATTGCATAATCATTACCGAGAGGTCATCAATTTGTGATTTCAATTTACCACTTGATCTAAAACCAATTAAGATAGCATATAAAGAACCAACTAAGAAGTGAATAAATGAAAACAAAACAATATTGACTTGATCGAGCCAGTCTGGATCTATAGTGATATCAACAATTGTTAAAGCAATAAGTATGGTAATCGAAACAAAAAAAACTGTTGATAATTGTGCTTGAATGTACGAATACCGAATTGAATTCAGTTTTTTAAACAAGTCAACCACCTTCCTTAAATACGATCCACCCTAATTGAACCTGCATTTAATTTTAAATTAAATGTTAGCTTGCGCGTAGCTGTTTCATAATCAGCTGTTTGATAAGTTAACACTCTATTGATTCCCTGAGTTGTCTGATCTAATAAAACAATTTCACCTGCATGAACCGTAGCGCGAATTGAAAAATCAACATGATCGGGTAAAATAATATTGATATCTCCAGCTAAACCATGAATCGTAATCGGTGTATTTTCATCTGGAATAAATGCTTTGGTAAAATCCATCGTATGATCACCAACTGCATTCCAAATATCAATTGGTTCAACTTTCCAATTGGTCGTATTGTAGTTGTAATCACCAATAATAACCTTGTCACGCTTCTTCCATCTATTTGAATATGTCTCTGAATCATTCGTATCACTAAAAACTTTAAACCTTCTTCTCTGTGGGATGCCTAAAAAATAAAGACCAATAAAAATGAGAATGAGCGGCCAAAGTTTATAAATATCCCAAAAACCAAAAGTAAGGTAATTAAATCGATCGGCTAACAAAAGTGAACCAAAAATAATTAAAAATAATGGTGTACCATAACCATTAAAGCCTTTAAAAGCTTGATAGATCCATTTCAATCCTATCAAGATAAAGAAACTTGGATAAATATAATACCACCAATCGCCGATTGACCATGTCACAATATCAAGATTCTCTAAGACAAGAATAACACCTACTAAAATGATAAATATTGCTATAATAGTACGAAAAAAACGACTTCCCATTCTTATTCTCCCTTTCTTTTTTTAGTGTCGTTCTATTCTTTTTTTAATGCTATATCTATTATACTAATTATATCATTTACTGAAACAACCGTAAGCATGGTTTTATCTCAGTCTTAAGTTGGAGTTTTTCATTTTTTAAAAATAAACAAGAATTTTCTTACCTTAAAATAAAAAACGCGATTCATCAATCGAATGCTTTCGACTGTTGAACCGCGTTTTTCTAATGATTAACTAAGTACTGGGTAGCCTAACTTTTCAATAGTTTCTTTTAATTGATCTGAAGATGCTTGTTCTTGATCATAAGTGACTTTTACCTTACTTGAATTAAATAGTACTGACACCTCTTTCACACCATCCATTTTAGTTAAAGTTGTCTCAATTTTTCTAATACATGATGGACATGAAAGGGGTTCTAATTGAAATTTGGCTGTTGTCATCATTTATCTCTCCTTTATATAATGTTAATTACATTATATCTAGAGTATTGCCTTCAAACCTTGATAAAGATCAAGTTTTTTAAAGTTTATTCTCTAAGGATTGATTTTCCCAACAACGTAAATCCGACCGAAACCGATAATAAAAACACTTCCTAACAAGACAGTTAAAATAGCTTGCCAACCATCACTTGTTATCCATAAAACAGGGGCAAAAACAAGCAACTGCCCAACTAGTAATTGTTCAATCAGTTTAATCATCGCTCGTTGTCGATCTGCCTGTTTGACTGGGTAAATGTCCTCCCAGACATTGGTTCGATGATGGTACCAAAGGGGCATGAGTTGGACCCCTGTCAAAAATAAAAATAGCAACACTAAGCAAAGTACCATAATAATGTGATTAAAATAAGCTAGCAAAAGACTTGCGATGATTGTTAAACGGAAGTAAAGCCCGAAATAATCCGCCGATCGAATAAAAGTAATTCGATATAAGAAATGGTAGGTATACTTCTGTTCAAATGAGATTTTTTGGGTAATCCATTTAACAAGTAGACGTCGTTTTTTTATCGTCGCCTTGAAATGTGGCACATCAGTAAACATGCTGGCTAAACGATAAAAACTCTGCATTCTTTGTTGATCTTTTTCAATTAACTGATCCCAGGCTAGGGCATATTGATGACTAAAGTAATAACCATAAAAAACAAAACCAAACAAAACAAGCATTGCTAGACCTGAGATCAATAAATAACCGTTAATAAAACTATAAAAAATAATAAGTTGAATGAAATAGCGAATGGGTTTGTCACGCCAATGAATGGCCCTGTTTCTAATTCTTAACATCCACCAATTCAGTAAAAAGTGCCAACCTTTAAATATAATTAATATAAAAACAAGCGAGAGATAACTTTGATTCGGGTAGCTTGCTTGATAAAGTGGTGCTAATATAGCTGCTACTAACACGACTAAATAAAGCTGCGTCAGAAAGCTATACCATAAAGTGTAGTTAAAGTAGCTTGTTAATCGCTTTTCAGCAGGCAATAGAAAGACAAGGTCCGCTTCCTTTAGTAAGTTTTGTATGGGGTTATAAAGTGCAACCAGACTGAATATTAAACTGACAATCCAATCCGTAGGAAAGTGATCTGGTAATTCAGCTAAAAACTGCTGATAAAAAACAGCCCCTGCACCAATTAGAAACAGAATCGCAATGGCAATATGCCCATTTAAAATATACTGAAAATAACGCATCGTCTCTTTTAAATGGCCTTTGAACCGCTCTTTAAATAATACTTTGCTATCCATCATCTCTTAACCTTCCTTTGTTAGCCGAATATAAAGATCATCTAATGTGCCCGCTGGCATCTTAAACTGATCCCTTAGCTGTTCAATCGTGCCTGACGCCCTAATCTCACCTTCATGCAAAATAATTAATCGATCACAATAACGCTCAGCAGTAGCTAAGATATGTGTCGACATCAGAATACCTGCCCCTCTTTCTTTCTGTTCAACCATCGTATCTAAAAAGGCACGGATACCAAGCGGATCTAAGCC
This sequence comes from Amphibacillus sp. Q70, assembly GCF_052055485.1. Classification (GTDB taxonomy): domain Bacteria; phylum Bacillota; class Bacilli; order Bacillales; family Amphibacillaceae; genus Amphibacillus. The sequence goes on from NZ_CP197171.1 coordinate 3,827,499, forward strand.
AACAAATGGCTCATCAACAATATATAGAGGAGGTTCAATTAGAAAAGCACACATAATCATAACTTTCTGCTTCATCCCTTTTGAGAAATGAATCGGGAACCAATTGATTTGCTTTTCTAATCGAAAAGCTTTTAACAATCGAGGCAATCTCTGTTCAAAAGTTGCCTGATCTAATTCATAAGCCATTGCTGTCATTTTCAAATGTTCATACAAGGTTAATTCCTCATATAACAGTGGTGTTTCTGGGATATAGCCAAACTGTTTACGATAATAATCTGTATCTTGTTGACTTGTACGACCTGATAATTTAATAGCACCAGCTCGTGCCTCCATTAAACCAATGATATGTTTAATCGTTGTACTCTTTCCCGCACCATTTAAACCAATCAAACCAACCATTTCACCTGGATTGACTTCGAATGATAATCCGTGCAAAACATCTTTATGTGTATAACCACCCTTAAGATTTTCAATCTGTAATAAGCCTGGCATCCTACGTCCTCCTAAAGCTTTTTATATTTCGAATCTTTTTTTATAAGCTATGAATGATATATAAATTTTACCATTATTTAAACTGAATGCAAACTGGTATACTTAGTTGTTTTTTGCTAACAATGATGTATTAATGGTAAGATAGAAGCAAATTTAAATGGGAGTGAGAGCTATGTCAACGGATAAGGACTGTATTTTTTGCCAAATTATTGCTGGTGATATTCCATCAGCCAAAGTATATGAAGATGCAGATGTGTATGCTTTTCTTGATATTAGTCAAGTCACAAAAGGTCATACACTCGTTATTCCTAAAGCGCACGTAAAGGATATTTATCAAACAAATGAAGAGATTGCAAGTCAATTGTTTGCTCGTGTTCCTAAAATAAGTACAGCTATTGAAAAAAGTTTCAAACCAAAAGGTATAAATATATTAAGCAATACGGGGGAATTAGCCGGTCAATCAGTCTTTCATTTACACCTTCACCTTATTCCAAGATATGATCAAACTGATGGGTTCAATCCAACTTGGATCACACACCCTGATGATTATAGTGCCAATGATTTAGCTGAAATAGCAAATTCAATTTCTCAGAATATTTAGTATTTACATTTCAATTCAATATGATATACTGAATAAAACCTTCGCATTTGGCAATCAGTGCACAAATGGAAGCAAAAATAGTTTAGTTGAGGAGAGAAGAGTATGAGAACAAAAGACTTAGTATTATTAGCATTATTTATGGGAATAGGTGCTGTTCTTCACATGATTGCACCACCAATTTTATTTGGAATGAAGCCGGATATTATGTTGCCTATGATGTTTCTAGGGATTATGCTGTTTCCGAAAGCAAATTATGTCTTAATTTTAAGCATAGCAACAGGTGTTATTTCTGCTTTAACAACGACTGCGCCAGGTGGTCAAATATCTAACATGGTTGAAAAGCCAATCACAGCATTTATCTTTTTTGCTTTGTTATTGCTAGTACCAAAGCATTTAAATCAAAAAATAACAACACCCGTTCTAATTACAATGGGAACAATTATCAGTGGAACAACATTTTTAATTATGGCACTTTATGTTGTTGGTTTAATGGGGGGGTCATTTATCCCTATGTTTGCCGCTGTCGTTTTACCTGCTGTCCTATTTAATGTTGTTTTTACGATTATATTGTACCCTATTATTCAATCGATCTTACAACGTTCTAATTTTAAATTTGCTTAATCAAATATATCTAAAAGTAAAGACTGTTCAATAATTGCGATAAAGGTGTTACTCTGAAAAATAATTGCCCCTTTATCCTATTGAACGGTCTTTTTTTATTTTTTAAACATTTTTTGGTTTGACTCAGTGAATTAAAGAGAAGATAATAGTAAGTAGGAATGAGTAGAAAGGAGTGTTAAAATGTCTAAAAGTAAATCATTGTTACTTGGACTGCTTGCAGGAGGCGTGGTAAGTGCGGCTGTCACCTTATTGAATGCACCCAAATCCGGTAAAGAAACTCGTGCTGATATTAGGAATCAAGCAGAAGATGTTAAACTATCGCTTGAGGCTGTAAAGGAAAATGGTAAAGAACTTTCCGAACAAATTATTAACACCTCAAAAGAAGGAGCCAAATTGATTAAAGAACTTTCAGTTGATGTTAAAGATTCATTGGAAAGCTGGAAAACAACAATTGAACCACACCAAAAAAATATTCAACTTTATTTGGCTCAAATTGAAGAACGATTAAAAGAATTGGAAGATCAAACAAAAACTGCGGAATAAAAAATAACTTAAAGAAGAGGGGGCTCATGTATAGCTCCTTTTCTTTTTTATTATAGATAATCATCCGTTTGAGATCCCGCTTTATCGGTCTAATCCCAAAATAAAAACTTCCCTTCAAGCAAACCATTGGTCTACTGAAAGGGAAGCCATCCTCTTACCAGAAAAACGGGTAAGCTTTAGATAATTATTCGCCTAAGCCTTCTGTCCATTTCTCAAGAAGATCTGGATTGTCTTCAAGGAACTGGCTGGCTGCATCTTCCTCACTTGCGCCATCATTTATAGCTACAAGTAATTCATTTTCCATTTCTTGATCATAATCTTCTAAGAAACGTTGCATCACTTCATATGCGGCAGGTGAGTCTTCTGCAAAAGTCGTGCTTGCTACAGCACCGATTTCATCACCGTCACCACCATAGATTTCTAGTGGATCTTCTAACATTTTTAGATCCAATTCAGCAAATGCCCAATGGGGTTGCCAAAGTGGCACAATAATTGGTTCCTCATCAGCCATTCTTGATTGTAATTCAGAAAGCATTGCCGCTTCAGAACTTGATTGAAGCGTCCAATTATCTAAATCATATTCTTCAAGAGCTGTTTCAGTATTCTGCATAATACCCGCACCAGAGTCAATACCTGTAATCGTCCAATCGACAGATTCACCCAGTTCCTCATTTCCTTGAAGATCCTCAATCGAGTTTACATCTTCCATATAAGACGGAACAGTTAAAGCTAATGGTGCTTGATCTACGAAATTACCAAGTACCTCTACATCATCTTCATATTGTTCCCAATAAGATTGGTGTGTAGCCGGCAACCATGATGCTGTCATAAAAGCAGCATCACCACTAGCAACACTTGACCACATCGCGCCTGCTTCTACCTGCGTGTCATTTACATCATAACCAACTTCCTCAAGTACCTGTTTTACCAATGGTGTACGTGCAAGTGCGCCTGCCCAAGCAACATATGGAACAGTAAGACTCGTTTCACCAAGCTCTGTGCCGTCACTGTCGCCTCCATTATCTTCAGAGCCAGCACCATCTTCATCGCCACCTCCACAGGCTGCTAATAACATAACCAGCGCAAGCACTGAGATAAAACTAAATAATTTGACGTTCTTAATCATTAAGAATGTCCCCCTTCAAAAATATTATTTATAGTTAAGATTTTTTGGGGTGACCCAAAAAATCTTTAAACTAACTATTTCTTATTAAATCCTTGTGTAAAGCGATCCAATAACATCGCTAAAATGACAAGTGATAGACCACCTTCAAATCCAGGTCCAATGTTTACCTGGGTAACGGCTCGGTATACAACTACTCCAAGTCCAGGAGCACCTACCATCGAAGCAATAACAACCATGGATAAGGACAACATAATCGTCTGGTTAATTCCTGCCATAATCGTTGATGTGGCAAGTGGTATTTGTACTTTACCCAATCGTTGCCATGTTGTTGATCCAAAGGCATCAGCCGCTTCAATCAATTCTGGATTGACTTGTCTAATCCCAAGATTAGTCATTCTCACGGTTGGTGGCATGGAAAAGATAATCGTAGCTACAACACCTGGTACCATACCTAGACTGAAGAAAACCACTGCCGGAATTAAGTAAACAAAGGCTGGCATCGTCTGCATAAAGTCAAGAATAGGTGTGATGATCGACTGAACGAGACCTTTTTGTGACATCCAAATACCAATTGGGATCCCGATAATCATCGATATAACAACGGAAACGATGACCAATGACACTGTTTCTAATGTCTCAGGCCAATAACCTAAATTGTTTATTAGTCCTAAACCAAGTAGAGCAAACAGCCCTAGTTTCCAGTTGACAACCCACCACGCTAATAGAGCAACAATTATAATTAATACAAGTGCCGGTATCAATTCCAATAACGAAACAAAGCCTTCTGTAACAAATTCGATTGCATCTGTAATAATATCAAATAAACCCGATAAATAAGTGGTTAATAAGTCTTCAAACTTTTCTATCCACTGATCTAAAGGCAATTTTGGAAATAGTGCACCATCCGCCTTATCCATTTGCCTTCACCTCCCCGTTTCCGTTTAGCACTTTATCATTACCAGCAAGTGCACCGATAACGGAACCTCTTACTATAATACCAACTAATCTACCAGCATCGTCTACTACAGAAAGTGGTGCTTTATGATCAGCCATTGGTTCGAAAGAATCTGTCAATAACGTATCCGGGTTGACGGTTGGTACATCAGTTACCATGACATCTGAAATCTGTTTATCCTCTTTAACAGCCGCATCTGCTTGATCTGCAGTAATATAGCCGAGGAATTTTCTTTTCTTATCTACCACATAAATAGTAGAAACGCCATATTTCGCCATCAATCTTAATGCTACTTTGGGTCCTTTATCTACCACCACAGTTTCTGGTCGTTTCATAATATGGTTTGCCGTCAGTACTTTTGAAAGATCGATATCTTCTACGAATCGTTCGACATAATCATTCGCCGGATTCATTAGAATTTCCTCTGCTGTTCCTATTTGAACAATACTTCCATCTTTCATGAGTGCAATTCTATCACCAATTCGTAGGGCCTCATCTAAATCGTGTGTGATAAAAATAATCGTTTTTTGCACGGATTGTTGTAAATCCATTAATTCGTCCTGCATATCTTTACGAATTAACGGGTCAAGTGCACTAAATGCCTCATCCATCAATAAAATATCTGGATCATTAGCCAATGCCCGTGCTAAACCAACACGCTGCTGCATACCACCAGAAAGTTCATTTGGGTATTGTTCTAAATAATCTCCCAAACCAACTAATTCCAATGCTTCACGTGCCTTTTTCTCACGTTCTTCTTTGTCAATGCCTTGAATTTCTAATCCATACTCTGTATTACGCAAAATCGTTTTATGCGGGAGTAGGGCAAAATTTTGAAAAACCATGCTCATTTTTTTTCTACGCATCTCACGAAGTTGCTCTTTGTTCATTTTTGTTACATTTTCATCTTCCAGCCTAACTTCACCTGAAGTGGCTTCAATTAAACGGTTCAGCATGCGGACAAGTGTGGATTTACCACTACCAGATAATCCCATGATCACAAATGTTTCCCCAGCTTCTACCGAAAAAGAGGCTTGGTTCACCCCTATCGTACAACCTGTCTCTTTTAAAATCTCTGCTTTTGTTTTTCCTTTATCCAAAAGCTGCAGTGCTTGTTTTCGTTGTTTCCCAAACACTTTGGTTATTTTGTCCACTTCAATAACCGCCATATCATTCACCTCTCTTGTTCAATCAATATAAAACTATTGCAAAATGGCTAAATTCTACGATCATATTTTTCTAAAACATCATTCACGCAAAATCAGTTACTGTAATACTATACCCTTTTCCGGTTTGAACATTCAAACAACGAATTCGTTTAATTTCGTACAAATTTTACGTACAGTTTAAACTGAACAAACTTTATTATGTTTTTTCTTAAAATAGCTTCAGTATCCTCCAAATAACAGTTAGATATCCCATTTTAATTTTTTAATCATATTGTATATGCTATTTTGTAGCGGTATATTTCGTTTCAGAAAGGAGTGGCGGCCTGATGACTTTAGAGAAAACCATCACAGACGAACTGATTCATGAGTTTTCAAAAACAATTGAAATGTTTGACATATCACCTACGGATGCACGACTATTTACAATCCTCTATTTAAATCATCAACCTATGACTTTGGATGAAATGAGCCAAGTAACAGAAAAAAGTAAAACCTCAGTTAATACTGGTATTCGTAATTTATTTGATTTAAATTTAGTCAAACAAGTTTGGAAAAAAGGAGTAAGAAAAAACCTTTATACAGCTGACGATGATCTCTATCAGCGCTTCATGCAAGGTTATTTAGGGAGATGGATGGGACACATCAATCTTCAAAAACAGACGATAAATCAAATCAGGGAAAAAGCAAATCAACGTTCTCAAGGAGATTTAATAGAAGATCGAATAAAAAAAATGATCAAATTTCATTCATTAATTGAGGAAACTTTCAAAGAGATAGAAAAACAAACTCAGAAAAGAATTTAGATTAAACTAGCAATAAACTGGATCATATGATCGATACTTAAAATATAATTGCATTAAAAAAGCTGATCAAGATTAGCAAAGGCATTTTACACAAACGCCTTTGCTAAAGATCAGCTCTTTTCGTTGGATCGATTAAGTTGTCAATTTATTTTTCGAAACAGCTGGGCAATTTAACACCAAGCAGCTCCTACAATGACTAATAAAATAAATAAGACAACAATAAACGCGAAACCACCATAACCAGATTGATGACTCATTTTTTTAACCTCCTCCACATTTTCACTATCATCATATGTTTACATAAAATTTTGGCATGGGCGAATCCATTATTATTAAGTAAAAACAATGTAATTTTAATTGTTGATGATTTATTTCAGCTTAATTTATGGTATATTAGCAATTGGGAATAAAAATTTTAGACGCATTTGTCTTATTAAAGTGGGAGTGTTACAAAATGAAGAAGTTAGCAATTATTGCAACAATAGCAACAGGTGTTATTGGTTTATCTGCCTGTTCATCTGGTGATTCTGAAGTTGTTGTGGAAATGGATCAAGGTGATATTACTAAGGAAGAATTTTATCAGGAATTAGTGGAAACATCTGGTGAATCGGTTCTACATAGTATGGTTTATTCTTCAATCCTAGAAGATAAATATGAAATTGATGAAGACTTCGTTGATGAACAAGTGAATATGATAAAAGAGCAGTATGGTGAATCCTTTGAAATGGTTCTTCAACAAAGTGGTTTTCAAACTGAAGAAGAGTACCGTACGGCATTAAGACTACACATGCTTGAACAAGAAGCGGTTACTGAAGATATTGAAGTAACTGATGAAGAAATTGAGCAACGATATGAACGCCTTGCTACTGAGATTGAAGCTAGCCATATTTTAGTAGAAGACGAAGAACTGGCTAATGATCTTTATGAACAATTATTAGATGGAGCTGACTTTGCTGAATTAGCTGAGGAATATTCGGTTGATCCAGGTTCAAGCAGTGAAGGTGGAGAACTTGGCTATTTCAGTACAGGAGATATGGTTCCTGAATTTGAAAATAAAGCCTATAGCTTGGGTGCTGATGAAATTGGTGAACCGGTACAATCTGATTTAGGCTGGCATATCATCACGGTGTCAGATATTCGTGAAACTGAGGCTGATATAGAACCATTAAAAGATATGAGAGAAACACTAAGAAATGAAATTGCTGCCTCTCAAATTGATGAAGAAGAAGCTATGAATAAAATGCAAGAATTATTTGAAGATGCAAACATCCAAGTAAATATTGAGGAATTTGAAGATCTTTTCAACTTTGAAGAGATTCCTGAGGTGGACGAGGATACAGAAATTGAATAATTAACCTGAGTAAAGCATATCGGTTTTGAATCGGTATGCTTTTTATCATTAGAATGTAATCTCTTTTTTTAATGGATAGGCATTTTGTTAAAGATAGGTTAAAATTAAGAGAACAATCCGAAATAAGGAGTGGGATAAATGACATTTGATTTAACTTATTTTTTTGATCATATTCCGATTCAAATTCAAATCAATGATGAAGAAGCCGCTCAAATACTACGCGATTTTCCACCTCCTGAATTACCTAGTGGACAAAGTACATTTAATATTAATGATCAAACAGCTGGGAATCAGGTTAAACAACGTTTATTGCTAAATGACTATGAAGTCAAACTAACACGAACAAACAAACCCTACTTACGGCTTTCTTTCAGTAATAATGTCGGAATGATTTCAGCAAAGATGTGGGACAATCAAGGGATGATTAATAAAGTTCTACCACTGCTCGAACAATATTCAGTTTTTGATGTTGAAGCAGTAGTTGATGATTATAATAACCAAAAGTCTCTTACAGTGAATAGGTTGCAACAGGTGGAGGAAGAGATTAATCCTTTTTCATTATTGCCCTATACCGATGAAGACTTCTCAAGTTTAATTATCGAACTCTTTAGTTATCTGAATGAATTAGACGAACCTTTTTTATCACTTGCAAAAAAAACCTTACAATTATTATGGTCAGACTTCAGCATTGCCCCGGCAGCTAAAGGCTATCACCACAATTACTTAGGTGGGCTATTAAAACATACAGTCGGATTAATGCGTATTGCCCGCTACATTATGGCTGAGGAAAAGGGCCATATTGAAGCCATCATTACCCTGATTCAGCTCGTCGAAAAAAGTTATAAAAAAGATCTCTACCTTGCTTATAAAAACGATTCGATGACAAACCAATACTCAACTTGGTCACAAACGATAGATCATTTATATACGATGACCAAGGGAGCCATGGCATTTAAAGAACACAAACCTAATTATAATCTATTGATTGTTTCAATTCTATTTCATGATATTGGGAAAATACTAGAATATGATCATGCCGGAAATACAAACCAAGCCTTTGATATTCTTTACCCAACAGCTAACAAAGATATTTTAACAAATCGTAAACAAGCTGGCATTAGCATGGACTCATTAGGGGTGATGATTGGACATATTCCATATGGATTTTTACTTTTTACTAAATTAATCGAACAATTTGAAATTTCGTTAGACCTTGAAACGATTCATGAAATCAGCCATTGTATATTATGTCATCATGGTTTACCTGAATGGGGCTCTGCAGTCAGACAGCCGCTCACCTTAGAAGGTTATTTGATTCATATTGTTGATTATCTAGACAGTCGTTACGAAAATGCTGATTAATATATTTTCGTTCAATCGATTAAACTAATTATGCTCGGAAAATAAAAAGGGCCGCCTAATCGGCGCCCTTTTTATGATTTTGACTAACTTTCCTGATTTGCGAGCAACTTTTACGATTTGCGAGCAACTTTCATGATTATAAAAACAAGAAAAATTATACAATTTATAGATTTTATTATTTATAGAAATTCATTGTTACCGTCTATTTTAATTTTTTCTGATTAGGAAAAATTACTAAATTAAACTTCTTCCTTTGGTATAAACTCAAAAATTTTCCCAGACTCGACCACTTCAATAAAACGCATCAGCCAACGGTAATAATTTTGAGCGTAGCGTAAACGCTCGATATCTGAATATATTTTATTTTTCAATGATTGATCATTTGTTTGTTCAGATAATTGTTCGATCTCTGCAATAGTCAATTCCGCTTCTTCAATATTTTTCTCAGTATAATGACGCCAACGCTTTCCAAATAAAGTGGTAAAAGATTGATACCAATCCTCTTCTGATTGATATAAGTCTTTTCTAACTCCCTTACGAAAAGCAGGCTCAACCATTTTCATTTCTAGTAACGTGCGAACTCCTGTTGACATACTCGTTTTGCTCATTTCTAATGCGTCTCTCAGATCATCTAATGTCATCGGTTCTTCATTAAAATAAAGTTTGCCGTATAGTCGGCCAACCGAGGGGGCAATATCATACAGATTCATGTTTTTGGCAATCATCTGAATGAATTGATCAATAGCTTCTTCATATAACAACCACTCTTCTGATTTCTCCTGATCTTTCATCCACCATTCCCCTATCATTATTTATATAATTTTAGCTAAATTCGATTCTATCCTACCATATTTAAGATAATTTAATAAAGTGATATCCATCTATTTTTTTATCTTGAACAAAACCTTTATGTGTTTTTGTGAAATAAATAACTTGATGGAGATCTTTTAATTCATCAAGTATTTCGTGCACTTGTTTCTGACGCTGAGAATCAAAATGAACAAATCCATCATCAATGAGAAAAGGTAAACTTATATGCTGAGCCAACCAACTACTAATGGCTAGTCGAATCGCAATAAACAATTGATCTAACGTTCCTTGCGATAATTCATTTACTTGATAAGGTTCGCCATCTTCGGTTAATAAATATAATTGTTGTTGTTCTTGATCAAATTCAACCTTAACATATCGATGATTAGTCATCTTAGCAAGAAGTTTAGCTGTCTTATCTAAAACAACAGGTAGGTATGAGGTTTGAAATATTTCTTTTGTTTTTTCAATCTGTTTTAATGCAAGTTGATAAGTAAGCCATTTTTTGGCTTCTTCATTAAATTTCTCCTTAACGAAATAATAATCGTGTTTAAGATTCAAGGTTTTTTTCGATTGTTCTTGTTGCTTTAAAATGGCATGCTGCTCAGCTTCTTTTTGATATAATTCCTTTAATTCTTGGTTGATTGCCGTTATTTTTTCTTGGTTCGTTTTAATTTTTGCTTCAAGTTCACTGATTGAGAGATAATGTCCTGATAAAATGTCTGTAACAAGATGATCAGGTAGATGTAATTTAATTTGACGTGCTAAATCTTCTCTTTGTTCTTTTAGTGCATACCATTGTTCATATTGACGAGCTCGTTTAATAAATTGCTCCTCAGTATCTACTCCGGCAAATACTAACAACTGGTCCATTTCTTCTTGATAGGGAACCCGTTTAGCTTTAATTTGGGTGAGGCTCTTTTCTTGCTCATTCAACCGTTTTTGTAGCTTATCTTTTTGTTCTAATAAATGGTCTTGTTGGACGGATATATCCTGTAGTTGTCTAAGTAATTGTTGAAAAGTGAGTTGATCCTGTTTGAAAAAATCATTGAATTTATTTAGTATATCCTCTTCAAATGAGGCCATCCATTCTAATTCATCGATTTGCTCAACAACTAGCTGTTTACGCTGTCCGATTAATTCAATAATTTCACTTAACCGTTTTGCTAAGTCTGGCCAGTATTTAACTGAAATATGAGCTAAAAAAGGAAAAGAAGTCTGCTGTTCAATAAGCGTTTGTTCCGTTCTTTGTTCTGTCATCTTTAAAACAGCTAATTGTTCTGTCAATTTCAACTGCTCCGTTTTATTTTGCTTCAACTCTTGCTCAATCATCAGAACTGAATCTCGGTGCTCTTCATGTTGGGCTATTTTTTGGGTTAATTCATCTCTTCTATTGATCAATTGAGCTAATTGTTGCTCAGCCAACTCATCTACCACAATGATCTGTTTTCGCCTAAGTTTTATTTGCTTAGCTAAAAAGAAGCTACCTACGATTAAGACTGTTAAAAAAAGTATCCAATTGAACCAGGTCTGTTCATTTATCATCAGAATTAAGCTGACAATCATCACACCCATTGAAATCATGTTTATGTATCGATTTCGCTTTTTTAACTGAATGAAGTAATCGGCATTTACGCCTGATTGTTGATCAAACCTTCTATCGATTTGTTCAAGTTCTTTCTCGAATGACTCTTTTTCTAGTTTAGCCAATGTTTTTTCTTTCAACCCACTGAGCTTGACTTCTAATTGTTGTTCATTTTCCTTTAACTTATCAAGTGATTGATCAAGATTAGGCATTTGATCATTTAAGCTTATTTTTTGATCAGCTAATTGCTGCCATATTTCACTTGTTGTATAGTTAATCGGTAATTCAACAATATCAGCTTCAGTTAAATTTAGTTTTAATTGAGTGATTCGCTGTTCAATCGCTTGATTCTTTTCATCAATTTGTCGTTGTAAATGTTTATTCTCATGACTATGTTCCTGATAGATAGCCGCTTGCTCAAGACTTGCCAAAATCAGCTCCCTGTCCGTTGATGACAACAGTTCTGCCTCTATTTGACTTAAATCTTCTTCAAGATCAGCTAATTGTTGTTGAGCCACTTGCTGGTCAGCTTTAAGAGGCTGCAATTGTTCTTTTACCTGCTGGTAACGTCCCTCCCCTTGTTCTGGAAAAGAAAGCACTTTAGGAAATTCACTCAATTGTTCAACAATTAGATGGTACGCTTCAATCGATCGATAAATTCGCTCTTGTTCTTTATATAAGACAAATTGCTCGTTTACTTGCTCAAGTTCTTTTTGCTTTTCTCTTATTTGACTCTGGTAAGTTAACCTTAATCGCTGATGTTCCTCATAAACTTGAATAGAATCATCAAGTTGCTTTAATTGTCGTTCTTTTTCAACCAATTGTTTCAGAATTTGATTAAGTTCTGGATTTGTTCCTTTTGGCTTGAATTTGGATTGCAAAAATGTATTTAATTGTCGTTCAGCTTGATAAATCCGATCAGATCCAGTCATTCCAACACTTAATAAAACTTGCCCCAATTGTTCTCTGGAAAGCCCGCCTTCGACTTGTAATGAAAAAACATCAAAGTTAAATATTTTATTATAAAGTGATCGATCAACACCATTAAGTTGATGAGTTAACCAATCAGACGGTAATTTCTGCCCTGCTTGATCATAACAAATGGCATCTCCATTGTTGCGATCATGAAATCTTTCAATGGTATAAGTTTCTTCATCATCCGTTGTGACAACTAATTTCCCACCAAGCTGTCCGCCATGCTTTGGTAAATAAGGTTGTCTTTGTTGTGGGGATAAACCAAATAACATAAACAAAATAAAGCCACGTAGCGTTGATTTTCCCGCTTCATTATTACCAATGATTGTGATCAATGATTGTTGATTAAAGTCAATCATTTTATTTTGCCACTTACCAAAATCGTAAATATATAAATTATTTATCTTCATCATCATTCATCCCTACTAAGTGGTATAAGGCTAGGTCCCTTGCTTCGTTAACTAAACTTCTTTTTTCTTCTTCAGTCAGTTCAGATAAAAATCGCTTCGCTTGTCGATGTTGCCATAAATCATGCCTTGCTTCTTGCCAATCTATGTCTTCAAATCCATTTATCAATTGATTAATAAATGGATCATGCGTTGTGGACCCTGTTTCACGAGATGGGGATTGTTGCTCTAATTTCACAGATTGAATCCACGTCCATGACGCTTTTCCTTGTTGTTGTTCATTCAGAAGCTCAATTAACTCATTGATTTCTCCTTTATGATATAAAGAAACTAGTTTGGAAGGGGCATCTGTTAATGTTAGAAATATAATTGACTTTGGCACCTTTAATCTTGCTAATTGATCAGAGATTTTATCATAGAGTAAATCAAGTTGATCACAATCACTGATATCGATAGTAATTTGTTCAAATTGAATATCGTGTAATGGCTTAAATGTTAATTTCGTATCGATTGGATCAAGTTCAACTAAGTAGCATCCTTTTTCTCCAAGCTCTTTGCTCGAACGACCTTGCGTATTACCTGGGTAAACAATGGTGGGCTCACGGTGTAAAATCGTGCGCTTATGAATATGCCCTAAGGCCCAATAATCAATATTTTTTGTTTGCAAATCACTCAAGTGAAAAGGCGCATAATAATCATGGTCAGCAGACTGACTGATACTTCCGTGCAACATCCCGATTTGATAGGGAAGCTCTTGATCTGGCTGATAATCTGCTGTTTTATTTTCCAATACAGCACGTTCCAAATAACTAAAACCATTTATTCCAACAAGTTGCTGACCATTTTTACTAAAAATCTTACATTCTACTTGATCGGACTCGAAAATGTGGACATTGCTAGGATAATTAAGTACACGGGTATTTGCTTTAAGATAATCATGATTTCCATAGCTTAGATAGACAGGAATATTTACATTATTTAATTTCTGACAAGCGATTAAAAATTGCATTTCTGCATAGATACTTTTCACTGATTGGTCAAAAAGATCACCAACAATTAAAACAAAATCAACCCGTTCTTCAATCGCAAGCTGAACAAGATTCTCTAAAGCTGCAAAAGTACTGTTTTTCAACTCTTGGTAAAGAGAATCGGGTAAGGTACTCATCCCCTTAAACGGACTATCTAGATGCAGATCCGCACTATGGATGAATTTTATTTTTTCTGACATCGCTCTTCTCCTCTACCACTTCATTATTCTTTAATTTTATCAAATTTATCAAGCGAATGCACGTTCGATTCAAAAATAATCAAAACCCAATTTACATAGCAGTTGTAAATTGGGTCCGTCGATCGTTATGAATACGATCAGAAAAGATATGATGTTAGTGATGATAGTAAAAATAAACCACCTTTACCTACTCTTTTTTTGATAGTTGCAATGCTTGTTTAAAATCTTTAAGTGATGCACTTCTACCATACATAAGGACACCACCACGATAAACTCTTGCTCCAATAATGGCTAAGATAAGAATCGTCAAGATTAACAGTCCAATGCTTAAGGCAACTTCCCAAAATGGGATTTCTAATAAACCCACCCGTAGGAACATAACAAGTGGTGAGAAAAATGGAATATAGGAAGTTACTGTCACTATTCCTGCTTCAGGCATATTAATTCCAAACATTGAGATCATAAAAGCACCAATAATTAATAGCATGACAGGTAACATAATTTGCCCGACATCTTCCATTCGAGTAACAAGTGAACCCAACATAGCTGACAACGTCGCATAAAGTAAATAACCTAGCAGAAAGAAAACAACCGCATAAATATATGTTGAAATAGAAACATCTGAAAATCCAAAGACTTCAAAAAATTCGCCGACAAACTCGTCTTGCCTACTTTCAATAATATAAAAGCCAGCGCCAATAAATAGCAGAATTTGTGTTAAACCAAGTAAAGCAATCCCTAATATTTTGGCAAACATTTGACTGATAGGTGATGAACTTGAAATTAATATTTCCATCACACGAGAAGATTTTTCATTAGCCACATCCATTGCAATCATGTTCCCATATTGAATAACAGCAAAATATAAGATAAATAACATCACATAGACTAACCCACGTGCAACACCAATTTCTTCTACTGATCGGGCTGTCGTACCATCAGCCATTTCGACAGCAACCGTTTCAAATGAAATAGGTTGGTAAATTTCTTCAAGAACAGCTTGGTCAATCTCCTGATCAGCCGTAGCTAAAGCAACCTTTAATTGTTGTAAATCATTCATTAACTGGTTTTGAATCGTTTGATTGATCAATTGATCGGTATGATAATTGGCTGAAAAATAATTTTCCTGGTCAGACTCGATATGAAGGACACCTTTTAAGTCCCCGGACAAAATGTCTTCCTCAGCTTCAGCAGGCGTACCTTGATAATCAACCAGTTCAAAGCCGTATTCACCTTGTTCACTATACTCTGTTAATCCCTGATAAAGTTGATCTGTCTCATCAATCACTGCTACTTGATCAGGCTGTTGATCTCCATCAAATAATTGAATAATTTGATCGATATTCCCCAAGGCAATAATCACAACTAAAAATAGAGCTGTCGTAATGATGAATGACTTTGACTTAAAGCGTGTTAAATAAGTATGAGATAAAACAATCCAAAATTTATTCATAAGACTTCCCTACTTTCTCGATAAAAATATCATTCAAAGAAGGTTCTTCCAAAGCAAACCGCCGCACCAAGCCTTTTTTATGTACGGCTTCTAAAATAGATTGCGCGACCTCTTCACTTTCAATTTGAAGCTTACAACCCTCAGAAGTTATTTTTTGACTAACAACACCAGGAAAGTCATTTAAAAACGTTAAATCAAAATCTGCATGAATAAACAAATTTTGTTTTCCAAATGAACGTTTAACTTCTTTTAGTCCACCTTGAATAACCGGCTTTCCTTCTTGCATAATACACAGATATTCACAAAGTTCCTCAACCGTATCCATCTGATGGGATGAGAAGACAATCGTTGTTCCCGCTTGTTTTAATTCAACAACTGCTTCTTTCATCTGTTCAACATTGACAGGATCAAGGCCACTAAACGGCTCATCTAAGATTAATAATTTAGGTTGATGAATAACCGCAGAAATAAATTGAATTTTCTGTTGATTTCCTTTTGAAAGCTCTTCAATTTTTTTGTCAATATATTGCGGAACATTAAATCGCTCTAACCATTTTTCCAATTCAGCTAAAATATCTTTTTTATCCATTCCTCTTAAACGTCCTAAATAGACAATTTGATCTTTGACGGTTAGTTTTGGGTATAATCCCCGTTCCTCTGGTAGGTAGCCAATTTGATCTGTTCTTTGATAATTAATGGGCTCACCTTCCCAAGTAATCTGACCCTCTGTTTCATCAATTAAGCCTAAAATCATCCGAAATGTCGTTGTTTTACCTGCTCCATTTGACCCCAGAAAACCAAAGATTTGTTTTTCTGGAATTTCCAATGATAATTGATCAACAGCGGTAAATTTACCAAATCGTTTTGTGACATGTTCAATTTTTAATGTCATTGTTTTACTCCTCTCCTGTCCATTCCTCTTATAGCTATGAATCTATCTTTCAATTAAATTTATCTCAAATTTCAGATAAAATAAATTAGCAACTTATGCAAAGCCCCCTTGTCTTCCCTGACTGATTGACATTATATCTCTGAATAAGAATGCCGCTTATTCTTGCAATGCAAAGGCTTCGTAGTCTTCCTTCCTTAATACAGTTACTCGTCCCACCTAGTACCTAAGGATATAAGTAGGAATACTTTCTCAAAAAGCTGGTCGTTAAATAAATCAAGCCTTTATCGCCAGCTGCCCTTCACTTACAAATCTTGATTCTGCTCAACTTCTTGAAACAGAAATCTTACTACTAAACGAGAGAAAGGATGGTTTCAGTTTAACGTATTTCTAATATTTAAACAATTCTTTTTGAATAGTAGAAATAGACAATCGATTGAATAAGCCAAATCAAACCAATAGTTAAGAGCATCGTATTTCCAATATCAAATATCAATTTTATAATAAAAGCAACAGGAATTAATACAATAAACACCATATCCATAAACATAAATGTATGATGACCAGCTTGATAGACTTGATTTTTCTCTGCCTCATCTAAGCTTGAAAAATATTCTTTGTTAAATTTCATAGATGTTGGATCACCTTTTTTCATTGGATCCTGCATTTGAACCAGACGAATAATTCTAACTTCATTTATTACATTTAGAAAAATAAAACCAATAAAAATAAGGGTTGATCCCAATATATAATCATTAAGAGGGTCTGTTGCTAGCCCATAAGCCATGAAACTTAATATAATATACAAGCGGTTGAAGATCATAGCTTGAAATAAGATTTGGCTACCTTTTGTCCCTTTAAAATCATCTTCAATATCAAGATTTTGATTTGTTTCTTTTAAAAACTGTTTTGCTTTTTGAGTCATTAGAATGGCAGGAAGACAAAGAATAAATACAAGTGCTACCTGAAGCCAAATAATTTGCTCAATTAGAAAATTAATGTTTAATGAATTCAAACCAGTAAAAATTGAAAAATGAGACACGATCATAGACGCTGCATAGCCTACAATAACTCCACCACATAATATGAATAGTAATTTAAATACATCACGTATGCTTTTATTCATCTTGATCCCCCTCAAATTTAAAAATGTCCTCTACAGTTACTTGGCACACGCTGGCAAGTTTCAATGCAAGTGTAACTGAAGGTGAATAATCGCCCCGCTCAATTAAACTAATAGTTTGCCTTGAAACACCCACACATCTGCCCATTTCTGCTTGATTTAATCCTAACTTTGCACGGTAGACCTTTAATTGATTGTAAAGCGGCATAAAATCGAACCTCCAAAGACAATCTTATAAGTCATTTTGACAACTTTATTTGTCAATCATATTCTAGCAGATGACAAATAAAGTTGTCAACCTGATGAAATGAACATTTCATTGAAAATGGAATAACTAACACAATACCCATAGAGCAAATACAGTACGAGCTAAAGAAACTAAGCTTGATGATCATCGATAAAAACATTTAATCAATAAAAAATAAGTCATTATCTGTATCAGCAATGACTTATTTTAAATAAAACTATTCTGACTCTGTTAAAAATGTTGTTAAAGCATTGATGGCTTCTTGATCGTCTGGTCCTTTACTAAATAGAGTAATTGTTTCTCCACTAGTAATTGCCAAACTTAAAACACCCATGATACTTTTGGCATTAATGCGTCGACCTTTTTTCTCTAAAAAGATCTCTGCTGTATAACGATTAGCCTCTCGAACAAATTTTGTTGCGATATCAGCTTGTAAACCCGGTTCAACCTCTATAACCAATGATTTTTCCACCACTCATATGTGCTCCTCTCAGTGTAGACCATTTAATATAAACTATACAAGTATATGTTAATTTACATCCTATTATGATCCAAAAAAAGCAGCGAACGATTCATTGAATAGTGAGTTACACAATTAATAAAACGAAACTTCGTAAATACTAAAGTAGCCTGACTTAGTGCGATTACTCGCCCCATCGAAACCCGTTGTTAACCCGAGTTTTACGGATGGTTATCTGTGATAAAACCATTTTTTATTTAGTTTCCAAGTTAAGACCATGTTCTTGTCTGAGTTGATCAGCCATTTTA
The DNA here is from genome assembly GCF_052055485.1 of Amphibacillus sp. Q70. Lineage (GTDB taxonomy): Bacteria > Bacillota > Bacilli > Bacillales > Amphibacillaceae > Amphibacillus. Next base: position 3,846,007 of record NZ_CP197171.1, read on the forward strand.
TCAATTTTCTTCAAGCGATGATTGATGCCGGATTTGCTAATTTTCGCCCCTGTAACTAGTTCGCCTAATTCCTTCAATGAAGCATCCTGATGCTCAACTCTAAGCTTAGCAATTTCCTGTAGTTTATCAGGTAACGTTTCCAAGCCTACTAATTTATCAATTAATTTAATATTTTCCACTTGTCTAAAAGCCGCTCCAATTGTTTTATTTAAATTGGCTGTTTCACAGTTAACTAATCGATTAACAGAATTTCTCATATCGCGCATAATCCGAACATCTTCAAATTTAAAGAGCGCTTGATGAGCACCGGTATAATTTAAAAACTCAGTAATTTTTTCTGCCTCTTTGATATAAGTAATGTAGCCATTTCGACGTTCCAAAATACGAGCACGAAGGTCAAATGTATTCATCAATTCACATAGGGAATCATTGTGTTCCTGGTAAACATTAGAAATTTCCAAATGATATGAAGATGTTTCAGGGTTATTAATTGAACCGCCAGCTAAAAAGGCTCCACGTAAATAGGCCCGTTTACAGCAATCCTTTTTTAAATACTGTTCCGAAATGGTTTGAGTAAAAGTAAAGGGCTCTGTTAAAATATTTAAACTCTGTAGAATATCCTTAGTCCCTTCCTCAATCCGAGCAATATAAACATTATTCTTTTTCAGTTTCATTTTTTTTCGAACAAGTAACTTAATCGGATATGGGTAAAGTGATTTGATCAATGTATAAATTCGTCTAGCGATCGCTGCGTTCTCTGTTTGAATATCTAAGATATACGAAGACTTTGCAATTGATAGCGCCCCATTCATTCGAATGAGTGCAGCTAATTCAGCTTCTTGACAGCAATTCTTATTTTCAATTTGAGTCATTTCTTTTTTTATTTCAGATGCAAATGACATGGTTATCTCACCTCCAGATTATTGCGGATCGATACCAATTAAAGAACAAAGTATTTTGGCTACTTTTTTTGTATCATGACGTAAAAATTGCTGTTGTTCATCAATAATATCTCGTTCAATAATTTCCAAATCCAATTGTTCTAAACGTTCACGGTCATATTCAACTGGAGCTGCATTTTCTTCTGCATACTTCAGCTGAACTGATTGAGTAATTTCTTTATTATGAACGATAATTTTATCAAGACAGCCTTCTCCTACATGGTCAATAATCGCTTGAGCATGATCAGCTGCTGTATAGCCAGATGTTTCACCAGCTTGTGTCATCACATTACAGACATAAACAACTTTCCCCTCTGCTTCTCGAAGTGCATTTGCAATTTGTGGGACAACTAGATTGGGTAAGGTACTCGTGTATAGGCTGCCTGGTGATATAACAACGAGATCAGATTCTCTGACAGCTGTTATGGCTTCGGGCAAAGGAACGACAAATTTAGGCTCAACAAACACACGTTTAATGCGTTTATTTGCTAAGGGTATTTTTGACTCACCAACAATAATTTCTCCATCAAGCATCTCAGCATTTAAAAATAAATTTTGATTAGCAATTGGATAAATTCTACCTTTCACTTTAAACACACGAGCAATTTCTTTTATACCTGTGTAAAAATCACCTGTCACAGCAGTCATTGCAGCTAAAAATAAATTCCCCATCGAGTGACCCATTAAGCCATTTCCATTTGTAAATCGATGTTGAAACAACTCTTCCATCATGGGTTCAACCTCTGCTAAAGCTGCAATCACATTTCGAATATCACCCGGGGCGGGCATCGACATCTCTGTTCTTAAACGCCCAGAGCTCCCGCCATCATCAGCAACAGTAACGATAGCCGATAAATCAATCGGGTAGTGCTTTAATCCTCGTAAAAGAACGGGCATTCCTGTCCCTCCACCTATAACGGTTACTTTCTTCTTTTGATTTGGTTTCATCCCCTAATGTCCCTTTCTTTTGTCTATATCACGGTGCGACACATGAGTAATATATTGATTTGAAAAATACTTTGCGATATACTCTGCTAAAGCAACTGAACGGTGCTGTCCACCTGTACAGCCAATGGCAACAACGAGCTGAGATTTCCCTTCTTTTTTATATTGCGGTAACATAAAACTTAACAAATCTAATAATTTTTCATTAAATTTCTGTGTTTCCGTCCATTTAAAGACATAATCACTAACATCCTTTGTCAAACCTGTTAGTGGCTTTAAATGATCAACATAATACGGATTGGGTAAAAATCGCACATCAAAGACAAGATCGGCATCAATCGGTGTCCCATATTTAAAGCCAAAGGATAACATATGAATTGAAAAAATTCGTTGCTTTTCTTCACCATATTTACTGATAATCTTTTCTCTTAATTCTTTGGGTTTTAAGTTTGTTGTATCAATAAAGAATTGTGCTCGCCCGCGTAAATCAGCTAACATTTGGCGCTCTTGGGCAATACCCTCCAAGGCTAATCCTTTTGGAGCCAGTGGATGATTACGTCTTGTTTCCTTATATCTTGAAACAAGCATTTTATCCTGAGCATCTAAAAATAAAATATGCTCTTCTAACCAATCTGATTCGGCCAATTTATCAAGTGCATCAAATAACGAATCAAAAAATTCTCTACCCCGTAAATCCATCACCAGTGCAACTTTATTGATCGTATTATTTGCATCCTTCATCAACTCTAAAAATTTCGGCAATAAAGCTGGTGGTAAGTTGTCGACACAGTAATACCCTAAATCTTCAAAGCTTTGAACGGCAACTGTCTTTCCGGCACCAGACATTCCTGTTATAATCACTAGCTTTGTTTCTTGACTTCCTACCATTTCATACTTCCTCCCTGATTAATTGTCATTCAGTCGATAACTAATCAATTGATCATTCTCACCTAAAGCAAAACTTCCATAGAGATGCTTATCATTTTTTAATATATACTGATGAATCAGCCGATCGCACGGTGCTGTTGGAATTTGATCTATTTGTGAGATTGGAACCCATTCCAATTCACCTTCAGGCGTTTCATTAACTAACTCTCCTGAAAACTTATCTGTTTTAAAAGTGAACATCAGCCATTCATCTTTCGGTGATTGAGCTGAGGCTTTTGTCATTGTAGCAACACTATATAATTGAGGGGTATCAATTATTAATCCTGTTTCTTCTTCCACTTCTCTAAGTACAGATTCATGAATCGATTCGCCAGCTTCCATTTTTCCCCCTGGCATCGCATACCACCCATAACGTGGTTTTTTCAATAACAGGACTTCTTGATTATTAATGATCAAGCAATTCGTGACACGTTGCAATTTGACTCACCCATTTCTACTATATTCAAACTACATTATACTATAACTGTTTACCACTGACTAGCAAACGTCATTGACAATTAGATTTCATTTTAATGTAGATTTAACTGAAGAAAATTATATTGCTAAAACCATGCAAATCTTTAAAGTTTAAGCATGATTCTAGGTAGAGGAATGGTAAGAACCGAGCGAGAAGTAGATGAAGATATTAAAACCAAATCATTTGATCAGGTACATGATCTCATTGCTGATGTAGCAAGCGAAGATTAATACAATGATGAACTTTGAACGAACAAATCTTTTAAAAAAATCTTATAAAGTAATATCGATCGTAAATGGGTAGCGTTTCACTGCTATTTTTTTTGTAGCAACGTTAAAAAGGTTATCGGGTAACATGAACTTCCTCATAATCATACCCGGTTATCAATTAAAAACAATCTGTTAGAACCGATATTCGTCAGAACAGTTCCTTGAACTTTACAAAAAAATACACAGACAAATTTTTGTCTGTGTGTCAATGAAATATATTTAAAAAAGGGGGTTAATTAATTACTTATAGTATACCCCATGTGTGTTTCAGTCATGTTACAGGCTGATTAAAATAAGGTAAATCTTCTTTAAACTAATATTTCAAATGCCAAATGATATTCTATTCTGATCATTCAATAGTTGAATGATTTTTTTCAGTAAAATTAATTCACCTTTTCTAGTTGTTCTTCTAATTGCTCAACATAAGATTGGGCACTTTCAGCGGCAATACTTCCATCACCAGTGGCTGTGACAATTTGACGTAAAGTTTTTTCACGAATATCTCCTGCGGCGAAAATACCTGGAATGTTGGTTTCCATATTTTCATTTGTTGGGATATATCCCTCTTCATTTGTAATTCCTAAAGCTTTAAATGGTTCACTAAGGGGTTCTAAACCAATATAAATAAATGTCCCGTCAGCAGCTTGCTCATAGACTTCGCCTGTTTTGACATTTTCTAAGGTGACTGAACCAACTTTTCCATCACGCTCATTAATTGAATTCAGTACAGTATCCCAAATAAAATCGACCTTGTCGTTTTTAAAAGCACGATCTTGCAATATTTTTTGCGCACGTAAGGCATCTCTTCGGTGAACAATCGTTACTTTACTAGCAAAACGGGTTAAATAAACACCCTCTTCAACTGCAGAGTCACCTCCACCAACAACAATTAATTCTTTGTCTTTGAAAAAGGCGCCATCACAAACGGCACAGTAAGAAACACCTCGACCTGAAAGTTCTTCTTCGCCTGGTACGCCTAAGTTTTTATGTTTGGCACCAGTCCCAATAATGATTGTTTTTGTTCGATATTCTTTATCACCAGCGATAACTGTTTTATATGTGCGATCATTAATAATCTCAGTGATATTACCATATGCATACTCAGCACCAAACTTTTTTGCATGTTCAAACATTTTGTTCGATAAATCAGGTCCTAATATACTCTCATAGCCAGGATAATTTTCAACATCCTCAGTATTAGCCATTTGTCCTCCTGGTATTCCACGTTCAATCATTAAGGTGTCTAAATTTGCTCGTGAAGCATAAACAGCAGCTGTCATTCCAGCCGGGCCAGCCCCTATAATAATAACATCATAAATACGTTGTTCTGACATTTTCACTCTCATCCCTTCAACTCAATTTCCTAAACCTAATCCATTTATATACCCATTATCGTATTTTTAATAATTATCGTCTACTTATCTGCTCAGAATGATATTAATCAAACCATGGCAATGCTTCAGAAGCTAAGTCAGCATGCAACCTACAACCTTCAGCCCAAATTTTTTTCGCTTGATTTTTTAAATTCAAAGCGTAAGCTGTTTTAGCAAAATATCGAAAGTAATCAAGATGATATTTTAGTTTTGCTTTTGGAAGTGTACTTAAACGTTGATAGGCTTGATCAAATCGATTGATATGTGCAAATGCGATCGCAATTCGTAAAGATTGTTCAAAATGGATCGGATAAACATTTTTTAATTTTTCAAAAAGAGTTTCAACCTGTCCGAGTTTTCCCACTTCATAATAAAAGACAATTAAATTTGTCATCGTATGTGTGGATTCAGGCTGTTGCTGATATAACCTTTTTTCTAATTCAATAGCTTTTTCCCGTTCGCCTAAAAAGAAAAGAGCGTAATGATACTGATGCTGTGCCATGGTATGATTGGGAAATAACTTGATCATTTCAGTTAAAATGGTACAGGCTGATTGCCACTCTTTTCGTTGCAAATGATGAAAGGCTGTTTCTTGATAAATCATAATTTCATCTTCTTGAAGAAAATCAATCCCCTCTTCATCATCTGATAAACTGAGTTCTAACAATGTCAAAAGTTGTTCGGTCTCCGATTTGAACTCTCCATCTGGCTCTTTTTCTAAATAAATTGAGGCATATTTTTGGGCATCTTTTAACAAACCGAGATGGGCATAGTTGTTTGCGATTAAATAATAGCAATCTGCATAATCCTCGCCGTGATTTTCGATAAGATCTGTTAATATTTGATTCGCTAAATGATAAGCCCCCATTTCAGTATGAATGATTGACATTTGTGCCGGGTAAAGAGCCTCATTTGGGTCCGCTTCAGCAGCTTTTTTGATCCACTTTAGGGCAATATCAAATTTTCTTTTATAAAATGCGTCAACCCCTTTTGAAAAATAAAACTCAGCTTCTGGAATGAAGGGGATGACAGCCTTAGTATGCTTATTTGTTTGTCTGTTATTCGTTTTCGTCATATGTCGCCTCTTTTATCATTTTTTATATAATGACGAGTGATATTAGCTTTTTTTCAATCCGTCATAGATGTTTAGAAAAACTAGCACACAGAAATGCGCTGGCTTCAACGTTCGCATAGGATATGGTGAACATAGTCGAAGCTCCATTGTAAGCATTAATTTAACTTATACTTGCTCGATTAGAAGGATAAGATTTTATTGATAATTGTATAAATAAAACGAAGGTTTTACTTCCACACAGATGAATAACTTCGATGTTCTCAAAGGAGATGAGGGGTATAAACCGAAGATTCTTAAGTATAGCTATAAGTCGAATTTCACTAAAATACTTAAAAATTCTACTTTGTCAAATGACTTCTTTGAGACTGACATTTAGAATAAGAAAGACACTTATTCTTGCCGTATAAATACTTGATAGCCTTCCTTGATATAATTAATCGTTTATAAAGCGAAACTTCAATCAGCGGGAGTGAGACCTATAGGATGTAGGTTATGTAGATGTCTCCGGTGGGGCGCCCCAGTCCCAAGTCCTTTCGCTGGGGTGAGTAACCGAAACCCCAGCTGTTTCCGGTGGGGCGAGTAATCGCAAATACTTCGTAGCTTTCCTTAGTACGATTACTCGTCCCATCAAATGTATCAGCTAAAATTTGGCGGTTTTTAACAGTAACAATGACTTTCTTCACAGCTAATTGCTCTGATTCCTCAACCAAATCCTCATTTCCCTTTCAAAATAAGAGCGTTCTTCTTTCGTCCATGCTAATTGATCAGCTAACAAATTCAACACCCCATTTAATTGATTCCGTAGATTAATTTGATCATAACTTAATCTCGAGCGCCGAATAAAAAAATCTAGTGGTGTGTAGATTGCTGCATTTTCAATACAATATAATAACTCAGCACAGAGTAATCGATCAATTTGATAGCTACTCATATATGAATCACACTGTTTAAAATATGATAATAAATCTGCTGCTTGATCGCCATAGCCGTTCATTATATCCTTTAATTCATCATCTTCTATTGCCAAGGGAACCTCTATCTGTTCTAAATCCTCCACAGGAATTTGACTCCTTTTATTGATAGAAATAAGTTTGGTATCCGATTCAGAATAGAAAATGTTCAATTCTTTTTTAAACGTTTTAGCTATCGCATCAACAATTTTACTTGCATATAAACGATAGGAAACCATTGACGTTCCTAAAACTGAAATTAGGCCCGATTTTGAAATCAAAGCAAATTCTGCCAAATCGCTTTTAGGTTGATACTTTATTTCATAAGCAACACTCACACCTGAAAGATGATCAACTGTCAAGTCTTGATTTAAGATCAATCGATTAAACACAGCTAAAAGTTGTTTTAATTTATCTTCTGTAACGTTTTGATCAAAGGCAATCGGCTTTGTTACCTTTTCAGTAGACGTAATCATGATCTGATCTCTAAATGGAATAGCCGTTATAAATGCTCCACTTTTGCTATCGTTAATGGATAGTACATGTTCAATTGGGGGCGTTACTTCATTAATGAGAAATTGAGTTTTCTTATTTATAATTGATGAAAAATTAATTTTGGGAGCCGATGAATCTAATGTTATCATTTGCTCAATCGAATGACTTGTCGCATTAATAATGCGATGTGAATAAATCATCGTCACTTCACCCGTTATTTGATCCTCAGTTTCTACCCCTTTTATTTGATTATTTTCATCATAAATAAACCGAATGACTTTTAAATAATTCATCATTCTTGTTCCTAATTGGTTTGCTTTTTTTAAAAGCTCAATGGTCATTGCAGAGCGATCAATTAAACCATTGTCGTAAAGCACCCCACCTTCTAATTTAACAGGACTAAGCTGTGGTTCAAGGCTAAGTGTCTCTCTTTTTCTTAATAATTGCGATGCATTATAACCAGCTCTTCTTTTAAAGGGATAAAGTAAGCCCTTCTTAACCGTGGAAAAACCTGTAATATCAAGATCACCTTTATATTTGATGTGCAGACCATTTACCGGCTGATACAAGGCTGAAAAATTATCAACAATCACTTTTTTTTCGGTCTCTAATTGTTTCCACGTTTTATAATTATAGTTATCTTGTTCGGATATTAACATACTTTGGCGAGCAGAAGCACCAGAACCAAAATCATTCATCTCTAATAAAACAGTGTTGATTCCCCTTGTCACTGCATCTAATGCGATACTGGCTCCGGTTAGTCCTCCACCAATGATCAATAGATCATGCGTTTGACCTTGCAGTGAGCGTTTTGTTTCCTCACGATTTCGATTTGATAGTCCCATCTATTTGCCCCCTACACCCTGGTAAAATTAATCTGTTTTATTTTTTACCATTTCATCTGCTGTATGTACGACTCGCATCGGGTTGCCTGCAACAAAACTTCCAGCTTCTACATCTTTCGTAACAATCGTTCCAGCTGCAACAACCGCACCATCACCAATAGTTACACCTGGTAATATAGTCGAATTCGCACCAATCATCACTTGATGACCAATCTGGATATCTCCTAAACGATACTGATCGATTAAATATTCATGTGTTAAAATTGTCGTATTGTAACCAATCACTGAATCCTCACCAACTGATATTCGTTCTGGGAACATGAGATCAACCATAACCATTAAGGCAAATGCGGTTTTATCTCCAACTTTCATGCCGAGCAAATTTCGGTATAACCAGTTTTTCATTGGTAACCAAGGTGTATAGCGAGCAAGTTGGATGACAAGAAAATTTTTCATCACTTTTAAAAAAGGGACCGTTTTATACATTTGCCAAAGCGCATTTGATCCCTCAACTGGGAAACGCTCGGTTTTACGCATTTATTCCACCTCTAATATCGTTAATAAATCAGCTAGTTTCTCTAACATATAATCAGGTCTTAATGCTTCTAAACTTTCTCTCCCTTTAATTGACCAAGCTACACCTGCTGTCTTTGTTCCAGCATTTTGACCAGCCTCTACATCATGGTAATTATCACCAACCATTAGGGCATCGACTGGTGTTTCGTTTAAAGCCTCTAGTGCTTTAAAGATAGGTTCTGGATGTGGTTTAGCATGTTCAACCTCATTCAAGCCAATCACGACATCAAAATATGGCTCTAATCCAGTGATTTTCAGTCCTAATTTAGCTGTACCCGTTATTTTTGTTGTGACAATAGCCAGTCGATAACCTTTTTCATGCAACGTCTTTATCGTTTCGACGACAGTTGGATAAGGTTTAACATGGGTCTCATGATTAGCTAAGTTATGCTCTATATATGTATCCATCATTGCCTCGGCTTGTTCTGGATCTATTTTTTTCATCGATTCAATTAATGGTGGACCAATGAACGGTAGGATAGCTTCCTCTGAGTAAGTCTTACCCGTATGTTTTTCTATTGCATATATGAATGATGCGATAATTAATGGATTGGTATCAATCAATGTTCCATCTAAATCAAATAATAAAGTTTTTATTTTCAAATTTTCCTACCCCTTATCTGTGAAATGATATCTCTAACTATCTATTTTCTCTTTCTAACTTGCCGATTAATAAAAGCCCAAGCAGTAAAGAAAATATAAAGCTGATTTTACAAACAACCTGTTGATCCAGCTTAAAATACGTGTTCAAAAAGAGGATAAAAAGAACTGAGTAGTTCGCGTCAGCTTTGAGTACCGCGGCTTTCACAAATTGTGATGAGTTCTGTATGTCCACAAATGCCCTCGGTGAGACGAGTAACCACAGCCCCAAAACATGTCGATGGTTAGTCGAAGCTCTTCTATCCTCGATATGTCATTTTCACCAAACTTTTTGAACAACCTCTTGGAAAATTAGCAGGTTTGATTACTAAACTTTTTTGCCATTATACTTGACATCTACTAAATTATTTTTACGTCGATAAATGATCAAAATAACACCTGCAATAATTAAGACAATGGACATTAGTTGTGCCGTTCTTAACAAACCAAAAATATAAAGACTATCTGTTCGTAAGCCCTCGATAAAGAAACGACCAACTGAGTACCAGATGACATAATTAATAAAGACTTCGCCTCGAAGTGGATTCCGCTTTCTTAACCATAATAAACCTCCGAATACGAGTAAATTCCAAACGGATTCATATAAAAACGTTGGATGGTAAAGAACACCATCGATCACCATTTGGTTCTCAATAAAGTCAGGAAGAAAACGAATAAAATTCTCATAAACAGCATCTGACACTGGACCGCCATGTGCTTCCTGATTCATAAAATTACCCCAACGTCCAATAGCCTGTCCGATGATAAGACTTGGAGCAGCGATATCTGCTAGCTTCCAGAAGGAAACCTTTTTGCGATTGGCGAAGATAATAGCGGTGATCACTGCACCAATCAATGCACCATGAATGGCAATACCACCTTCCCAAACGGCAAATACACTCCACCACGGTCTGCCAATAAATCGCTCCCATTCAAAAATGACATAGTATAGTCGAGCACAAATAATGGCAATCGGTAATGCCCATAATAATAAATCACTAAAAATATCTTTGGGTAAGCCTAGACGTACTCCTTCTTTTGTTGCCAGCCATAAACCAATAATCACACCTGACACGATAATAATCGCATACCAATAGATTGTAATCGGACCAAGCTCAAGAAAAATTGGGTTTAGTGCTGTATTTAATGATGCCAAAATAATTCCCCCTCAATATTAATCGAATGTAATTCCATTCTCTATATTTGTTTTTTCTTGATCTATCATTTTCGTTAATCGAGTTGAGAACTCTTCGGCTGCGTTAACCCCTAATCGCTTAAGACGGAAATTCATAGCTGCAACTTCAATAATAACTGCTAAATTACGTCCTGGACGAACAGGTAAAGTCGTTTTAGGAACTTCTACATCGATGATTCGGATCAGCTCATCGTCCATTCCAATTCGATCGTATTGTTTTTTTTCATCCCAGATTTCTAAATTAATGACATAATCAATTTCTTTTTGTGATCGAACAGCACTTGCACCAAATAGGGTCATCACATTGATAATACCTAGACCTCTTATTTCAAGTAAATGTTCAATTAACTCGGGTGAAGTTCCGATTAAACGATCGTAGTCTTCTTGATGAATCTCAACACTATCATCTGCAACTAAACGATGTCCCCGTTTAACGAGTTCTAATGCTGTTTCACTCTTACCTACACCGCTTTGTCCTGTGATCAGTACACCTACTCCATGAATATCAACTAATACACCATGCATAGCAGTGAATGGAGCAAATTTTGCTTCTAAAAAGTTTGTCAAACGACTGACAACTCTTGTTGTTTTATAGGGTGAGCGAAGCAAAGGGACATTTTCTTTTTCACACTCATTAAACAATTCTTGCGGTGCATCTAATCCTCTTGTAATGACAATACATGGGGTCACATCTGTACATAGTCTTTTTGAACGGTCAATCCGCTCTTCTTCAGATAATTCATTAAAATAGGATATTTCCGTTTTTCCAAGGACTTGAATGCGTGTTTTCGGATAGTATCGGAAGTATCCTGTTAATTCGATACCAGGTCTAGAAATATCACTCATGATAAATTCTCGATCTAAACCTTTTTCACCTGTGATTAATTCTAATTTAAATTGTTTGATTAAATCCTTCGTTTGTACCTTAGTCATCAGGATTCCCTCCATCTATCTTAACTTTAGATATGTGCTTCTTTATTGTAGCATTTATTCTATCATAGCGCACGACTCCCGATCTAAAAATCCTCCTTTTTTAGTAAAGATAACTTGGAGGTTTTTATGTTTACAAATTATAATACCTCTTTTACCTTTACCCAACCTCGAACGGCATTGATTAACCAAATTTCATCTGCTCTATTTAAATCACCTTTCATTATAATTTGTTCTTTAATTTGATTTTGATTCAATAAATATTGGCGAAAAGTTCCAGCCAGTAATCCTGAATCAATCGGTGGAGTAAGATACTGATCACCGATCTTTAGAACTAGATTGCCAATTGTAAATTCTGTTAACTGATCGTTTTCATTCCACAATAATGTAGCAAAATTGTCTTGCTGATCAATACTTAATGTTTGATATTGATCTCGAACAGTTGTCTTGTGATATAAAAAGGGATCCTTAATGTCAACTGGTTTTTTAGCTATATAGGTCGTTACTGATTCCATTGACTCTGTTAATTTTGCTGAGTTCAATTCAATTTCACCATTTTTATCAAGCAGCAGGCGAACTTTATGATTACCAGTTAAATGGTTAGTAGCAAATTGCTCTAACTTTTGTTTAAGGACTTGAGCCTTATATGAATAAGCAAAATATTGCGCAGATTGCTCTATCCGTTCAAGGTGATATGCTAAATATGGATAGGTTCCTTTGGTTAACAACAATGACTCTAATAAAGAAAAATTACGCTTCCTTTTCGTTAAAAAAGCTGCTTTTGCTTGAACTTCAGCATACTCACTCTCCGTTTCAGATGCCGAAGTAATTCCTCCGCCCACTCCATATGTAGCTGAATCATTTTTTTGATCAATCACAACTGTACGAATAGGGACATTAAAAATCGCTTTCCGTTCCGGGGTAACATAGCCAATAGCACCACAATATACCTCTCTTGGGGTCGCTTCTAGCTGATCGATATACATCATTGTCCTTAATCTGGGGGCACCCGTAATGGAACCACAAGGAAATAACGCTTCAAACCAGTCGATCATCCGACTATTCTCCTTCAGGGTTGCAGTTACTGTTGATGTCATTTGGTGAACAGTTGGATAGGTTTCAACCGTTAATAATTTCGGTGTCTTAACACTTCCCGCAACAGCAATCTTCTTTAAGTCATTCTTTAATATATCAACAATCATCAAATTCTCTGTGCGTTCTTTTTCAGATTGAATTAAATGCTGTTGATGGGCAAGGTCTTCTGCTAAGGTTCTGCCTCGTTTCATAGTCCCTTTCATTGGCTTCGTCATAATTTGGTCCCGATCAACCTTAAAGAAAAGTTCAGGCGAAGCCGACAACACCTGAAAACGACCGATATCTAAATATGCACTGTAAGAAGCTTGTTGATTTTCAAGAAGTTGCTGATAAAAGGCAAGTGTATCACCACTAAATTGACTTGTTAAACGTGTCGTATAATTGACCTGACTGGTATCACCTTTCTGGATCGCATCCTTAATTGCTTGAATATTTGCTTGATAATCTTGATAGGTTGATATCGGCTGCCATGATGTTAGATTATAACTCGATTCGTCCCGATCATCTTTTACCTTCTCCGGCTGATCAAAGCTAGCAAACCAGATAAGTGGCATTTCCATTACTTTGCCTGTCTGATATTCAGCTACAAAGGCTTGGGCCGCTTCATACGATAAATAACCAGCCAGATATTTCCCATGACTAAGCTCCGTTTCAAGAGCTTGGAGAAGAGGCTTTACTTCATCAACAGAGTGAGTTGTAAAAATCTTATTTGGTTGAGTAAACTGGATTGATTCAGACGCCTGACTTTGCCCTTTAAAATCAAATCGTAATAAAACTTGTTTCATATTGCACCTCAATTTCTAGTTTAATGAGCGGTTAAAATATAGGTTAATGATTGGCATTTCAAAAAAGATTCTATATCAACACTTAAACTGAAGAGCATTATTCGACTGGCAATTGGAATAGAAACAAAATTCATACGTCCCCCCTATGATGTCAAATGAATAAATGCGAAATATGTCAATATAAGTTTCACTTTATCATTGAAATGTCTCATCTTGATTGAAGATGAGACATTTTCACTAAATAATTCAATGTTGTATGTTTTTCATGAATCTTTCACCAATAACAATGGCTCGTTTGTGTTCAGCAGCACCAATCAATAATTCACCATCATAAACATCAACTTGAAATGTCAAAATTCTTTTCTTTCGTTCCAAGAATCTAGCCTTTACTTGAACGGTTTTTCCGATTGCAGTAGGAGCAATGTGTTTTACTTGAATCTCGATTCCAACAGTAGTTTCTTCATTTGTTAAAAAAGATTTGGACTGTTCGTAGGCTGTATTTTCCATGAAGGCAATCATGGAAGGTGTAGATAATACTTCTAAACCACCTGAACCTACTTTTGAAGCAGCATGTTTTTCAGTAACTTGGAATTCTTTTATAAAAGTCTCAGTCACACGAATCAGTCCTTTTTATGAGTATAGCATACATTTATTCAATTATTCTGAATACAATTCAGTCAAATTATCCAATTATCATGCAATATCCTAATGATAAGTCATCATATATGGATAAGCTGTTTGTCATAAGAGTCGATACTTGAGTGACCCTGCTTTCAGCCACATAGTATTTCCATATTTAACTAGAGTGCCTTTTTCTATCTATTGGATTCCATATATATTGAGCGCATGAAAAAGGGCACTGTTGCACAAGGATGTATATGTTGTTCAATTGTATTTTTCTTTGCCAATATTAAAAATACGCTTGAAATATTCTATCCAAGTTTGGGCTTGCCATTGCAACTCGAAACACTGGATAAGATAGTCGCTATCCGACATTTCGACTTAAATTATCGATCGAAATACCAAATAGGCCCGCTCTATTCAAATTTTCTAGGAGGAAGTTAAAATTGTGAACAAGCTTCGACATTCACGCAAAAGGTTACCATACTATAGATTAGATTACACAAAATAACACTTGGCTGATCGTAGGAAAAAGGGCCGTCTCAAAAGTAACCTTTTGGACAGCCCGCACTCTTGTTATTTACTCGTTAGTATGGTGTCTTTGATAAGCTTATTAAGAAATAAATTGATAATCGAAATAACGATTGCGGCAATCACCGCTAAACCAAAGCTCTCGATTACAAAATCAGACCCGATCAAAGATTGGGTTAACATTAAGGTGATCGCATTAATGACAAAGAGAAACAATCCGAGTGAAACAACTGTGATCGGTAATGTTAATAAAACCAATATCGGTTTAACAATCACATTTAGGATCGACAAAATCAAACTTGCTAAAATAGCGACACCAAAAGTTTCCACATGGAAACCGGTAAAAATTTCAGCTACAACCAAAAGCGCCACTGCATTTAAGATTAATGAAAGTACCCAACGTGTCATCGGTCATACACATCGCTTTTAGGAATAATAATAGCTGCAATAATATAAAGTATCGTCAATGGAACACCAGCCGAAACAACCCAAAAAACAGCAAATGCTAAACGGACAATTGTTGGATCGATATTAAAATATTCAGCTAAGCCTGCTAATACCCCAGCCAACATCACGTTTTGGTTTGAACGATATAATCTTTTTGACATTTGTTATCCTCCTCTTTTAATTGATACCAACCTGGTCAACCCATTCTTCCATTCGCTTGCGATCGCGTTCTAAAATCGGCTTCAAATAGGAGCCTGTATAGGAGCCTTCTATTTCACTCACGGCTTCCGGAGTTCCTGTTGCTACGATTGTACCCCCACGATCGCCACCTTCTGGACCAAGATCAATAATATAATCAGCGGCTTTTATCACATCGAGATTATGTTCAATAACAACGACGGTGTTTCCACTTTCAACTAAGCGTTGAATAACCTGTAAGAGTCGTTCAATATCAGCCGCATGTAAACCTGTTGTCGGTTCATCTAAAATGTAAAGTGTTTTTCCGTTTGAACGACGATGCAATTCACTGGCTAATTTAACGCGCTGAGCTTCCCCGCCAGATAATGTGGTTGCTGGCTGCCCTAGTCGAATATAACCTAAACCCACATCATAGATGGTCTGCAATTTTCGTTGGATTTTCGGAATATTTTTGAAAAATTCCAGTGCTTCTTCAATTCTCATTGCTAAAATATCAGCAATGCTCTTACCCTTATATTTTACTTCAAGTGTTTCACGATTATAACGTTTACCCTGACAAACTTCACAAGGAACATAAACGTCTGGTAAAAAGTGCATTTCTATTCTAATTATACCATCGCCACGGCAGGCTTCACAACGACCGCCTTTCACATTAAAACTGAATCTGCCCTTTTTATAGCCCCTGACTTTCGCTTCATTTGTTTGAGCAAATACATCTCGAACATCATCAAATACACCCGTATATGTGGCTGGGTTAGACCGAGGTGTCCGACCAATCGGTGACTGATCAATATCAATCACCTTTTCTAAATGGTCGATCCCATTAATTCTTTTATATTTACCAGGTTTTTTCCGGGCTCGGTTTAAATTCATTGCTAAACTTTTAAGAACAATTTCGTTAATTAAACTACTTTTTCCTGAACCCGATACCCCAGTCACAGTTGTTAATACACCAACAGGAATCTTAACATCAATGTCTTTCAAATTATTTTCCTCAGCTCCGATCACTTCAATAAAACGATCATCCGGCTGACGACGTTCAGCTGGTAGTGGAATAAATTTATCACCTGATAAATATTGACCGGTTAAAGATTTTGAACTCCTCATCACTTGTTTGGGTGTTCCGCCAGCTACAACTTCACCCCCATGTTCACCTGCACCTGGCCCAATATCAATCAAATAATCAGCAGCTAGCATGGTATCCTCATCATGTTCAACAACAATTAATGTGTTCCCTAAATCACGCATTTTTTTCAAAGTGTTAATTAAGCGACTATTATCACGTTGATGTAGTCCAATTGAAGGTTCATCAAGAACATATAAAACCCCTGTTAATGCGGATCCAATTTGGGTCGCAAGTCGAATCCGTTGTGCTTCACCACCAGATAAAGTCCCAGCTGTTCGAGCAAGTGTTAAATAATCTAGCCCAACATTTTCCAAGAAACTTAATCGATTTTCTAATTCTTTTAAGATTAATCTGGCAATGTTCACTTCTTTTTCAGTTAAGGTTAGACTCAATAAAAATTCAATCGCTTTTGTGATCGACATCCGCGTGAATTCACCAATATGAATTCCATTCACTAAAACCGACCTTGCTTCTTCGTTTAAGCGGTAGCCATCACATGCTGGACAAGCTTTTTCAACCATATATTTTTCCATCTGATCACGTGTATAATCGGATGATGTTTCATGGTAGCGTCTGGCAATATTGTTAAGGACACCTTCGAATTGAATATCGGTTTCACGGGTGAGACCATAATCATTTTGATAGCTAAAGTGGATCATCTCATCACCACTACCCTGTAAAACTTTATCCAACTGTTCTTTCGGTAACTGATCAACAGGTGTATCCATATCAATCTTATAATGCTTACATACACTTGCCAATAATTGAGGATAGTATTGCGAACTAGTCGGCTGCCAAGCAAGGATAGCTCCTTCATTCAACGTTAATGTTGGATCAGGAATCACAAGTGCTTGATCAACCTCAAGTTTATGCCCTAAGCCATCACATTCTTTACAAGCACCATAGGGAGCATTAAAAGAAAACAGACGAGGTTCAAGCTCACTGATTGAAAAACCACAAATGGGACAAGCGTGGTGCTCGTTAAAATGAAGTTCTTCTTCACCCATCAAATCCACAATGGCTCGACCTTCACCTAGCTTTAAAGCAGCTTCTAGCGAGTCAGTCAATCGGGCGGTTACACCATCCTTAATAATAATTCGGTCAATCACGACATCAATTGAGTGTTTTTTATTTTTCTCTAATTTGATCTCATCGCTGATTTCCACCATCTCACCATCAACGCGGAGACGAATATAACCTTCTTTTTTTAACTTATCTAACAGTTTAACATGCTCACCTTTTCGCCCAGAAATAACCGGCGCAAGAATTTGTAATCTTGTTCGTTCAGGATATTCTAAAATACGATCAACCATTTGTTCAATCGTTTGTGAAGTAATTTCAATCCCATGATTTGGACATGTTGGATGCCCAATTCTAGCATATAATAAGCGTAAGTAATCATAAATCTCTGTCACCGTCGCCACTGTTGAGCGCGGATTATTACTTGTTGTTTTCTGATCGATTGAAATCGATGGTGATAAGCCAGCTATCGTATCAACATCCGGTTTATCCATTTGCCCTAAAAACTGTCGGGCATATGCTGAAAGTGACTCAACATAACGTCTTTGTCCCTCGGCATAAATGGTATCAAAAGCAAGTGATGATTTACCCGAGCCAGATAGGCCCGTCAGAACAACGAGTTTATCTTTTGGAATATCAACATCAATATTTTTTAAATTATGTGTGCGTGCCCCTTTGATAGAAATTTTTTTCTTGGTCACTTCGTTCACCCTTCCGCTTTCAATTCAAGTACAAGATCACGTAATTCAGCTGCTTTTTCAAAGTTTAATTCACGAGCAGCTTGTTTCATTTCTTGTTCCATTTTTTCAATAACCTTCGCACGTTCATCTTTCGTTAATTCAGTTAGTTTCGGATGTTCCTCTAGATATTCTGCTTGTTCATCTGCTACCATTGTTGCCCGAATCACATCACGTACTTCTTTTCTAATCGTTCTTGGAGTAATACCATGCTTTTTATTATAGGCTTCTTGAATTTCTCGTCGCCGTTCAGTCTCATCAATGGCCTGTTTCATCGAATCCGTCATTCGATCAGCATACATAATGACTTGTCCAGATTCATTCCTTGCCGCTCTTCCCATCGTTTGGATCAAGGAACGCTCTGAACGTAAAAAGCCTTCCTTATCCGCGTCTAAAATAACTACCAATGATACTTCTGGGAGATCCAACCCTTCACGTAAGAGGTTAATCCCAACCAAAACATCATATTTACCCACACGCAAATCACGAATCACTTCAATTCGTTCAAGTGTTTTGATTTCAGAGTGTAAATAAGCAACCTTCATCCCGATTTCTTTTAAATAATCGGTTAAATCTTCTGACATCTTTTTCGTTAAGGTCGTCACTAAGGTTCGTTCATTTTTCTTCACTCGTTGGTTAATTTCACTAATCAGGTCATCAATCTGACCATCAATTGGTCTAACATTCACTTTGGGATCCAGTAAGCCCGTTGGACGGATGATTTGTTCAGTCATCTTAGGTGTATGCTCCAATTCATATGGTCCCGGTGTGGCAGAGATAAACACAAGCTGATTCGCCTTTTCTTCAAATTCTTCAAAGGTTAACGGACGATTATCCAGGGCTGATGGTAATCTAAAACCATGATCAACAAGTACCTGCTTCCTTGCCCTGTCACCATTATACATGCCACGAATTTGGGGTAACGTCACATGTGATTCATCAATGACAATCATAAAATCATCAGGAAAATAATCAATTAGTGTATAAGGTGTTGAGCCCGCCTCACGTAATGTCAAGTGACGTGAATAATTCTCAATCCCTGAACAAAAGCCCATCTCTGCCATCATTTCTAAATCATAACGGGTACGCTGTTCAATTCGTTGAGCTTCAAGGAGCTTATCATTTTCCCGAAAATATTTGAGCTGCTCTTCTAACTCTGCTTCAATATTTTTCATCGCAATTTTTAATTTATCCTCACCGGTAACGAAGTGTGAAGCAGGGAAAATAGCGATGTGCTCTCGATCACCGATAATTTCACCTGTCAACGCATCCACTTCACGAATCCGATCGATTTCATCACCAAAAAACTCAACTCTGACACAATGTTCTTCTCTTGAGGCTGGGATAATTTCAATGGAGTCACCACGTACCCTAAAGGTCCCACGTTGAAAATCAATATCATTGCGCGCATATTGAATATCAACTAAATCTCGCAAAAGTTGATCACGATCTTTTTCCATATTTACTCGAAGAGAAAGCACTTGCTTTCGATATTCCTCCGGTGAACCTAAACCATATATACAAGACACACTCGCAACAATTAAAACATCTTCCCGTTCAAATAAGGATGATGTTGTGGAGTGCCGTAATTTATCAATTTCATCATTAATGCTCGCATCTTTTTCTATAAATGTATCTGTAGACGGAACATAGGCTTCAGGCTGATAATAGTCATAGTAACTGACGAAATACTCAACGGCATTGTTTGGAAAAAACTCCTTGAATTCACTATAAAGTTGACCGGCAAGTGTTTTATTGTGTGCAATCACTAAAGTCGGTTTTTTCACTTCATGTACGACATTAGATACCGTAAACGTCTTTCCTGTCCCAGTTGCTCCAAGCAAGGTCTGTGCCTTTTTATTATCTTTAACACCTTTGACAAGCTCTTTAATAGCTTTTGGCTGGTCCCCTTCCGGCTTATAGTCTGAAACGAGTTCAAATGCTTGTTCCATCATTAACGCCTCCATTCTACTTATCATTTACCTTACCATGTATTTGCTAAACCTATTATACTGGAAATCGAACAAAAAAGCGAACGAACATTCGACTTAAAAGTAAAAAAATTCACATTCCTTTATTTTTTCTGAATGCGGTTATTTTTTCTAGCCTTTAATCCAAGCCAAGCGATCCTTTATTAAAGTTTAAATATTTTAGAAAAAACTTGAGGAATGCTCCTCAAGTTTTATATTAGTAAGATTGGTTATATTGATTCACCTCAAATAAATCAATTAATTTTATCTCTTTATGCTTATCTTTAAACCAATTTAACGCAAAATCACTTTTAAATAAAACTAAAAAGTTTCCTTCTCGATCCTTGACTAACATATTGCGCTCATCAAATAAACTTGGATCAACTTTTACCTGATCAAGCCAACGCGGAATCCGTTCTCCTATTGACTCAAAGCTGACTTCTACATTATACTCGTGTTTCATACGATGTTCAAATACTTGATACTGGAGCTCACCGACTGCACCAATAATAGCAGATTCAAATGGATAGCTGGTAAATAATTGGATCGCTCCTTCTTGAACCAATTGTTCTAAACCTTTTTTAAATTGCTTCGATTTCATTACATTTTTTACTGTGACTCGCTTAAATAATTCTGGTGGAAATTGTGGCAGTTCATCATACTGAAACTGACTTTTTCCAGCGATTAATGTATCACCAATTCGATAATAACCCGGATCGTAAATACCGATAATATCACCAGAATAGGCTTCTTCTACTGTATCTCTTGAGGATGCAAGGAATTGTTGTGTTTGGGTGAGTTTAATGGTCTTATCTGTTCGAGCCAGTTTTACCGCCATTCCTCTCTCAAATCGCCCTGAACAAACACGTAAAAAAGCAACTCGATCACGATGAGCTGGATTCATATTTGCTTGAATTTTAAAAATAAAGCCGGAAAATTGTTCATGATCTGGCTGAATCAATCCTTCGGTTGTTTTTCTCGGTTTTG
Source organism: Amphibacillus sp. Q70 (assembly GCF_052055485.1). GTDB lineage: Bacteria > Bacillota > Bacilli > Bacillales > Amphibacillaceae > Amphibacillus. The sequence goes on from NZ_CP197171.1 coordinate 3,867,162, forward strand.
GACTTGGTGCCATCTCAATAAAAGTATTAAAAAAAGTTTCTACCCCAAATGGAGCGAGTGCACTGCCAAAAAATACAGGTGTTTGCTCACCTTGCAAGACCTTGTCTAATGAAAATGGATCACCAGCTTCGTCAAGTAAAGCAAGCTCCTCTTCTGTTTCAATATAAGTCGGTTGCTCAGTTAATTCAGGGGATTTGCCAGCAACTAAATCCTGATATGGGATCATCATTTCTTCCTCATTGCCACCAAATTTTACAAATTGCTCATGATAACGATCAAAGATACCTAAGAATCGCTTTCCCATTCCTGCAGGCCAATTGATCGGATACGTTTCAATTTCCAATACTTCTTCTATTTGCTCTAATAGTTCAAATGGATCTCGCCCTTCTCGATCCAACTTATTTATAAAAGTAAAAATAGGGATACCCCGCATTTTACACACTTTAAACAGTTTGATTGTTTGCGCTTCAATCCCTTTCGTTGCATCAATAATCATGATAACGCTATCCACTGCTGTTAGCGTTCGATAGGTATCTTCACTAAAATCCTCGTGTCCCGGTGTATCTAGAATATTAACATTGTAACCTTGATATAAAAAATTCATTACACTGGATGTAACTGAAATCCCCCGTTGCTTTTCAATTTCCATCCAATCTGATGTCGCAAACTTTCCTGATTTCTTACCTTTTACAGTACCGGCAGATCGAATCTGATTACCTAACCATAACAATTTTTCTGTCAGGGTTGTTTTCCCGGCATCTGGGTGTGAAATAATTGCAAATGTCTTTCGTTTGTTAACTTCTTCTTTTAATGTCATTTGATAACCTTCTATAACTTTTATTTTAATATCGTTATTGAAAGTAGCACATTTAGCTTTAGTCTGTCAATTATTAATTGCGGATCAATAATCAATCATTTTTCATTAAAATTTGTTATAATAATTGGATAGGTTTTTTGTTAGTTAAATACAAATACCTTCTCATTTAAAAATAACATTAATAATTATAAATTGAGGTAACAGCTCATAAAGGCTTAATCTATATGGTTTGAACGGATAAGTCATTTCAAATGAAACTTACATGAGTGGCTTCACTACTTTTATATCAAGTCATCAATCGCACAAAGGAAAGCTGTGAAACATCATTTTGTTAGAAAAAAATCAGCTTATCTTCGGTAGGGTAAATAAGCATAAGACTAAGTGGTTTTCTTGTCTTGAGTCCCAATCTTTTAGCACGAAAATCCTAGTTTTACTAAGATGATGACCACCGATAAAGCTTTATTCTTTCCAACTATGTAGAAATAGGTGTATTGCTTATTTTGAGCAAAGTTCCAAACAGCAAAAGTCAACTCACGGATTGAAGTTTCACTTTATCATAAACAAGGAGCAGATCATGTCACCATTTTATTTAGAAACAGAAGATATCTTAAACATTACTGGTCAGCGCTTTTATCGACGTGGTGTCGATTTGTATAACAAAGGGCGAGTCATTAAATTAAGCTATAATCAAGTCATCAACTCATGGAGTGCAACCGTTAAAGGAGGTAGTCAGTATCAGGTAAGAATTTTTTTCTTTGACGATGATGATTTAGAAGCTAAATGCGACTGTCCTGCCTACCGTACACATTTTACTTGTAAACATATTGCTGCCGTTCTTTTAGCTATTAGTAAACATCACTTACAAAAGGAAATATTAACAGAGCAAACATCCACTAATCTCACAGACCCTTTCCCGTTGAGAATGATTGAGATGTTTGAAGCTGAACAAACAGACTTAGCAGCAAAAGAAAAAAAGCTTAAATTCAATTATCAGCTACTAGAAAAACGCCATAATTATAATCAAGATTCAATTTATAAAATCAGTCTAAAAATCGGTGAAAATCAGCTTTTTATCGTTAAAGATTTACCGGCATTCATTAAAGCTATCGATCTTAACCAAACCTATAAAATCACTGAAACATTTTCATATAAACCGAAAGAGCATCTCATCGGTGCAACAGATTTAGAGCTATTAACTTTAATCAAACAAGCTGTTACCCAGACTGAGCTTTATTCAATCGATTTTTTGGCGAGTGATAAACGTGAGATCACTCTACCACCATTTATGATCCAGACATTTTTCGATAAAATTAAAACCCAGTCATTTCAACTGATTAAAGAAAATAATGAAACGACAACTGAATTGAATCTTCACAAACAGTTGCCAAACATCACGTTTCCAATCGAAGTTAATAAAGATCAGAGCTTTACTATCAATTTTAAAGATTTATTTACTTATCACTTTTCAAGCTATTATCAATACTTAAATCGTGATAATGATTTTTATTTTTTATCTACTGAACAAAAAAATACCTTAGCTCAAATTTATGCAATCTTACCCTATCGGCAAAAAAATCTTTATCAAATTAGTAAAAATAAAATGAGCTATTTTATTGGTTATGTGTTGCCAAAATTAAAATCAATCGGAGAAGTGGCGTTTAGTCAGGAAGCTGAACATACGATTGAAAAAGTTCCGCTTGAAATAAAACTTTACCTCGAAACACAGAAAGAAGCGTTAAGCCTTGCTGTGATCTTCCAATATGGGAAGAAAAAAGTTTATCCTCATCAAACAACAAATGATGACGAACAGGTTCTGATTAGAGATTTTCAAGCTGAACAGTTAATGCTTAATAAACTAAAAGATAGTGGTTTTCGATATTTAAATCAAAGTTACTGGCTCTTTAATGAAGAAAGAATATATAACTTTATTTATCATCTTTTGCCTGAACTAGAAAAAGAAGCAACGATTTATTTAACGGATCAAGTTAAAGCGTTAAAAACTGACAAACCTTATCAGCTCCAAACAAATATTGAAGTCAATGCATTTACTGGCATGTTGGATGTTCATTTCAACATGGATGGCATCTCCGAACAAGATATTCAAGAAGTGTTGCAGGCACTAATTGAAAAAAAATCCTATCACCGCTTAACAGATGGTGGCTTGATCGAACTAAAAGACCAGTCCTTTCAGAATTTTCAAGCCCTAGCTGATCAGCTCCATTTGAAAAAACGTGATTTGGAACAAGCCAGTCTTGAACTAAGTCCAGCAAGAAGTATTCAAATTGACCATGCTTTAACCGAGAAACAAACACGTTATTCAGAAACATTTAAACAATTATTGGAAACTTTAAATACACCACAAACTGTTGACTATCAAATCCCTGACACATTAAATGCTAGTTTAAGGGATTATCAAGTCATAGGTTTTCAATGGTTTAAATCACTTGCCCGTTATCAGCTCGGTGGGATTTTAGCTGACGAGATGGGACTTGGTAAAACCATTCAAGCAATTAGTTTTATTTTAAGTGAGAAAGACATAGAGCAGAAATGGCCAACATTGATTATTGCCCCAGCATCATTGATTTATAATTGGAAAAAAGAATTTGAGAAATTCGCACCTACGCTTAATGTAGATGTCATTGTCGGAACAAAGGTAGAGCGAAAAGCCAAAATTAACACAACTCAAAAGTCAGATGTTTGGATTACTTCATATCCTCTCATCAGACAAGATATTGATTTATATAAAAGTATTCATTTTGATGTCATGATATTAGATGAAGCGCAAGCGATAAAGAATCATCTAACTCAAACAGCTAAAGCAACTCGTCAAATCCATGCAAAACAGCATTTTGCTTTAAGTGGGACACCGATTGAAAATCGCTTGGAAGAACTTTGGTCCATTTTTCAAACCCTATCACCTGGTTTTCTTGGTTCTAAAAAGCAGTTTATCCAATATCAAAATGATTATATTAAGCAGATCACCAAACCTTTTATTTTAAGACGTTTGAAAACAGATGTTTTACCTGACTTACCAGATAAAATTGAATTTGAACAATACAGTGATTTAACCAAAGAACAAAAGCAAGTCTATCTTGCCTATCTGGAACGAATGCAACAACAGCTCAATACCGTCATTGAAGCCGATCAATTTGAACAAGAAAAATTAGAGATTTTAACTGCTTTGACACGGTTACGACAAATTTGTTGTCACCCACGTTTGTTTTTAGAAAATTATCAAGAGGGCTCTGGTAAGCTAGAGCTTTTAATGACCATTATTGAACAATTACGAGTTGATAATCGTCGGATCTTAATTTTCTCGCAATTTTCCAGTATGTTGAAAATTATTCAAGAAGAATTAGAAAAACAAAACTATCAAGCCTTTTATTTAGATGGTCAAACACCAATAAAAAACAGAGTTGACATGGCAGACGCCTTTAATAATGGTGAACGTGAAATATTTATCATCTCTTTAAAAGCGGGTGGAACTGGTTTGAATTTGACCGGTGCTGACACCGTCATCTTATTTGACCTCTGGTGGAATCCAGCTGTTGAAGAACAAGCTGCTGGACGTGCCCACCGAATTGGCCAAACCAAAAAAGTCGAAGTGATCCGATTGATTACAGAAGGAACAATTGAAGAGAAAATCTTTCAACTCCAAGAGAAAAAACGCAAGCTAGTTGATGAAATTATTCAACCAGGGGAAACATTGCTATCTTCGTTAAATAAAGATGAAATAAAAGACTTACTTTCCTTTGAAAGATAAAACGAAACATCAATCAATGGGAGTTAGACCTACAGGATGTAGGTCATGCATATGGTTCCGGTGGGACGAGTAAAGATTTGCGGTTACTCGCCCCATCGAAACCCGTTGTTGCCCCGAGTTTTATGGACGGTTATCTGTGATAAAAAAGAGTGATTATTTCCTAGGAAATAATCACTCTTTTTGTACTTTAGGAGGATAAGTTTTTCTCAATGATATCATGATAAAATGAAAAAAATCTCATTTAAACTCTGCTAATCATTCATGAATCACCTGTCATATCTGTTCACTTATTATTTCTTAACTCAATTGACTTCTCTTTTTCCTTCGTACATTGTAGATCTGAAATTAATCCTATCACTGATGTTGCCACCAAATCTACCACATCCGTGATTAATTATTCTGCCATCCGTTCTTGATGATTTTCAACAAAAATGACACCTAACTCATGATGCTCCCCTTCATAAAACGCACGTTGAGTGAAACGCACTTCCCCTCTTTCATCAACAACGTCTAATTTACAAAAGGCGCGATTAATCTGGAGGGCATGGTAAAATTCAGTTGGATTAGACACAGCTTGACCATTCACTTTTACTATCGTATCACCTACCATTAGCCCCAGGTCAACTGCTGGTGTACCTGGTAGAACAGCTAATATCTTCAAACCTGTTGTTAGCGGACTAAATATAGGCGGCTGATTTTGATCTTTAGTTTTCATTTGATAGGCTAACCATTCACGACCGATTATAGCAACTAGAATACAGACTAGTGAAAAAATTTTAATATAATAACTCATTAGCGACAGCGCAATAACTAAGAAACCTAGCAATAAAGGAAATTCACTATAACGTTTAGCTACTTTAGTTGGAATTCCGCTCCTAACTGTAAAATCAAACCCAATTATCACAGGGAAAATAATTAACCCAAACGGCATCTCATTCCATTCAATAACGGGCCACCAATCTGAAACAATACTTAATGAACCTATTGGCCAGAACATGATCAATGGAACGAGCGTTAATTTTTTTAATCGATGTTGACCAGCTGTTTTCCCTCTTGAACTCGTAATTAATTCTGGAAACGTTTGATCACGTGCAACAGAACTGATCATTAGACCCTCAATGATCAAAAAAGCCCCCATCAATGTTGTGAATATAACCCAATCCATTTGGGTTAATTCAGCTCGTAATAATGGTGGTAACATGTCACGATAATAGGGGAAGAATAATAACACAATGGTTGTGAAACCAAATGTATAAGCACTTGATAACCAAGTAAATTTTTTATTTAAAGTGAATAAAATGGTGAATAAAATAACCCCTAATAAAAGAATAGGATGTAAACCTACTCCTAACACCATCATAACAATAGAAATGAGTAGCCCAAAAAGAATTCCTCTTAAGCGTTGACCATACAGCTCATCAAATATAGGGTAAATTTTTCTGCCAAAATCATTTCGCTCACGTTTTATTCGAGCAAGTGAAGCCAAAATAGTAATGATGATAAACCAATATAATAAAGGATTTAATAATAGTCGGATGATTGCTTTTCCGATTTCTAATAACCAAGACTCCATGTTGACAACCTCCACCTTCACACAATCCACAATGTCTACTACACCCATTCAATTCGGCATAATTAGCCATTTTTCCTGCTAAAATAACTTATTAATTCAACTATACCATATGTCAGAGCTCAAGACTTTATCTTTTTAAAAAATAACTCTAGTAAATTTCTGTATTGTTAGTTAGTCAATTTCAGTAGCTAAACTATAGGTTGGATTGGTTTCAATCAGATCGGGGTCCATTAGAAGAAAGTGATCAAAAGAAATTGAAACTTCTTTTGGAGAAAAGACCTCTCCTTTCTCAATTACAACTTCATTTTGCTCCAACGCATGAAGAAAGCTATTCATTTTCTTTAAGTCATTGTAAATCGTTCTGTTTGACACATTACATAACTTAGCTAACTCTGATATAGGGTATCTTTTCTTAGTTTTGCAAACTAAGGAAAACAAGGTTGAAAGTCGACTATTCATTTAATTGTCCTCCTTACTGTTACTATAGCTTCAAAAGTAAACGCACACAAAACAAACTTACTTCATTAACTATGAAACAAATTGTCTATGACGATCAAAAAATTCCCACATATAACATGAGGGGCTTTTAAACACAGCGAAAAAATTTAAAACCATACCTTAACTTTCTAGACTCGCTCAACATCATTTAAAACAAAAAAATCGTCAAGCATCTCCACCTTTGAGAACTATCCTTTCTCAAAGTAGATACTTGACGACTTTTTATACTGTAGTTGCTCATCCCTTTTACTTATTTCAATATGGGTTTTTCCCATATATTAAATAAATCGAAACATAAGCAATCTATTCAAACAAGCTTTCCAGTGCTTTTTCTTTTTGCAAATCATCTTGATTATTTCTAATTTGTTCAATAATATCTGTTAGTAACAGATCTGCTGTTTCTTGATTTAATTCTCCAGTCACTGCTAAATCCTGATCTGTTTGGTAATTCGTAATCGCCTGTTCTGTCTGTTCACTAAAGTAACCATCTTCTCGGTCAACCTCGTATCCGAGTCCATCCAACATTACTTGAGCAAGGGCAATATTAGTATCACTATCATCATATGCTAATGTATCATCAAGTTGGATCGGGGCGATATAATAATAATCGGGTTGATCTACCTCAATGGTTGGCTCGACCCCTACTTCATGAATCGAATTTCCTTCTGGTGACAACCATTTTAAAATCGTGATTTTCAATGAGCTGCCATCACCCATTGGAACTGTCTGTTGAACTGTGCCTTTACCAAAACTATTTCGACCAATAATTTCAGCATCAATCGCTTCATATAGAGCTATTGCTAAGATTTCAGAGGCTGAAGCACTTCCTTCATCAATTAAAATACTGATTGGATAATCTTTTGCTTCTTCCAAATCTGAGTAAAAACGCTGTTTATTATCCTCGTTATCTGCAATTTGCATATAAGGCTGATCACTTGTAATAAATAGTTTTAGTATATCCTCTGTCACATCTAATAAACCACCAGGGTTACCACGAACATCAATGACTAAGCCATCCATTCCTTGATTTTCTAAATCCTCTAATTCTTCTTGAAAACGGTCAGCTGTTTGTTCAGCAAAAGAAGTTAACTGAATCACGCCTGCTTGCTGGTCTCCAACTTCAACCATGTCGGCATAAACGGTCTCAAGCGGAATCGTGTCACGAACTAAGGTAAACTCAATTGAATCAGACACGCCAGGACGTTGAATTTCAACAACAACTTCTGAACCTTTTTCACCTCTGATTTTTGCAACAGCTTCTAATAAATCCAATCCTTCAACACTTTCACCATCAACAGCTAAAACCTGATCATTTGGTCTTAGACCTGCCTTTTCAGCTGGTGAATCCTTGATCGGTGCTATAATGGTTACTTTTTCATCAACCATACTGACTTCAGCACCAATCCCCTCAAAAGAGGATTCAATTTGTTCATTAAATTGCTCCATCGTTTCCTGATCCATATATTCACTGTATGGATCATTTAATGAGCTGAGCATACCTCGAACAGCGCCCTCAACTAATTCTTCTTCCGATATTTCATCAATATAATTATTTTGAATAAGAGTATAAGCTTGAGCTACCTTTGGCAAAGAAATAGAATCCGTTAAATCGGTAAGCATCTCTTCATACTCTTCTTCGGTAATCGTTTGAGCTGACCCATTTATTAATTCTTCTTGATCCTGAAATAGTGGAAACTCAATAATAAAATATGTACCAAGTCCACCAATAACAAAGGTTAATCCTAACAAAAGAGCAAGCATACTTTTCTTCACATGCACATTATTCACCCCAGTAAAAAGTCTTGTTTGTATAGTGTAACACAAAGTGATATTTCAATCACCGACGATATTATTTACCGACTTTAGCTTTACAATTCCTAAATAATGGTTTTAAACTATGAGACAATAGAAAAACATTCAGAAAAAGCATCGCAACATTTCGTGCGATGCTTATATATAGTATATTACATTTACTTTATATATATTATTGTAAAAAGTTTCTTGGGTTTTGGGGATTGCCCCAACCACCAATATGAACTTCAAAATGCAAATGTTGTCCTGTTGAACCGCCCGTATTACCCATCATCGCAATTTTTTGTCCTCTTGATACAGTATCCCCAGGACTAACTGAGATAGAACCAGATCGAAGGTGTGCATAAAATGTGGTGATTTGCTGACCATTGATATAATGAGTAATCATAATCGCATCACCATAGCCTCTCATACTAGGACCACCTTCAGTGTACGTGCCTTGTACAACTCCAGCTTCTGCAGCGTAAATTTCCTGGTTTCCAGCTTCTGCAATATCAATACCGTTATGTGGTTTCACTTCTCCGGTTATTGGATGAACTCGACTAGGATTAAACTCAGATGTTACCCGCCTTGTAGAAGCTGGCCAAAATAATGTTGCCCCACTATCTACAACTTGTTCAGAAGTATCATCTTGCTTCTTATCCTCTTGTGTTAGCTGTGCTAAACGCTCTTCTTCTTCAGCAAGCTTGATCGCCTTTTCTAAGGCTACAGCTTCAGTTCTTTTAATTTCTTGTTGATCAGCTAAAGTTATCGTATATTCTTCAAGATCCGCATGTTCTTCTTCCAACTCATCCGCAGCAGCAACTTGTGTGTCTCGCTGTTGATTTAATTGGTCTTGTAAAGTTGATAACTCCTGTTGCTGTGCGACTAAAGTCGAACGTTGATTTTCTAATTCTGCTTTTTGATCATCTAATTTAGTTTTGTCAGCAACAAGCTGCTCTTTCTTCTCTTCAACGGTCACACGTTTATCTTCAAGATCTGCTTGATCTTGTTGTTGAGCTTCCATAATCGTTCGATCAGAATCAAAAATTTTCGTTACGGCCGTCGCTCGATTAACGAAATCACTAAAGCTTTGGGCACCAAATAGAACCTGTAAGTAGTTAATATTACCACCATTATGTTGAATTGAACGTAAACGATTCTTTATTAAAACATCCCGTTCCTCAATTCGATCGATTAACTCTTCAATTTCATCAGCTAAAGTATCAAGTTCCTCTTCCGTATCGTTAATTTGAGTCTCTGTTTCAGTGATTGAGCCTTCTAGAGTTGAAATCTCTGTATTAGTTATATCTATTTCATTCTGTTTTTCTTCCAGATTCGTTTCAGTCACTTCAAGATCACCATCAATTTCTGAGATCTTTTCAGTTACCTCAGCCTGGCGTCTTTCATTTTCTGCTATTTGTGCTTGTGCATCACTAGCCTCATTATCAATACCTGATCGTTCATTTTCTAGTTCTTCTAATTCTTTCTCCAGCTCAGCAATACTCTGTGCTGAAACAGAACCTACCCCTGGACCAACAATACCGAGAGACAATGTGACGATAAGTATGTAAGCAAAAAAACGTTTCATCATTAAAATCCTCCATTTCAGCAAAGTTTTATTTCAATAGATTTTTTTATGTAATGTAGTAAGTCTCTTAGACTAAGAGACTTACACTTTAAGAAACTTACGCACACTCATGACACTACCCCAAACACCAATGACGGCACCAATTAACAAGACAATACCTGACAATTGCCACACGAAAGGACTAAATGGTAGCACGGTAATAAAATCAAACTGATTAATCATATCAGCATTTTGGTCTAAAAAGTAATACCCGGTAAATAAAAGAATAATCGGTAAAATACTTCCTAGTACACCTAATAACAAACCTTCAACAAAGAATGGCCAGCGAATAAACCAATTAGTAGCTCCAACCAGTTTCATAATCTCAATTTCTTTTCTACGAGCGATGATCGTTATTTTAATTGTGTTTGAGATTAAGAATATTGCTGTGAATACGAGAGCAATAATTAAGATAATCCCCAAGTTTCTTGCATAATTATTAAAAGTGAAAATATTTTCAACAACATCTTGACCAAAGTTCACTTTTTCAACACGATTCATGGCTTCTATCTCACTAGCAATTGCAATTGTATCTTGCGGATCATTTGCACTAACAATATAGGCATCATTTAAGGGATTATCATCATCTTGGTAAAGTTCAAATGGACTCCCCTCATCGCCCATACTGTCAATCAGACTACGCATCTCATCATCTCGTGAAGAAAACTCTACCGACTCTATATTACTTATCGCTTCAAGTTCTTCACCAAGTTCATCTATTTCCTCTTCCGTAGCTGTTACATCAATCAAAACTTTGATCCGTACATCTTCCTCAATGTTATCAGCCACATGATTTAGATTCATCATTAAAGCTAAGAATACAGCCACTAGAAGTAGTGTTGTTGTTACAGCTCCAACTGACGCTAAAGTCATCCAGCTATTACGCCAACTATTTTTAAATCCTTCTCTAAAATGTCGTTTAAATGTTCTAATCTTCATAGCCATAATCACCTCTATGTTGATCACGGACAATCAAGCCATCTTCCATGGCAATTACTCGTCGCTTGATCGTATTAACAATCTCTCTGCTGTGGGTCGCCATGATTATGGTCGTACCGGATGCGTTGATTTGTTCTAATATTTTCATAATTCCCCATGAAGTCTCGGGATCTAGATTTCCAGTAGGTTCATCTGCAATTAACAACTTTGGATAATTAGCCATTGCTCGTGCGATTGCAACCCGTTGTTGTTCGCCGCCTGAAAGTTCATCAGGAATAAAACGGGCTTTGTTTTTTAATCCGACTTGATCTAAAACTTCCATTACTCGTCTACGAATTTGACGGGGGGCTTCTTCTACGACCTCCAAGGCAAATGCAACATTCTCATAAACTGTCATCTTCGGTAACAACTTAAAATCCTGGTAAACAACTCCTATATCTCTTCGCAACATAGGTACTTCTCGCCATTTCATTGTTACTAAATCCTTATCATTTACCCTGATTTCTCCGCTTGATGCTATTTCTTCACGAAAAATCAATTTGACAAATGTTGATTTACCTGCACCACTTTGACCAACGAGATAGACAAACTCACCGGGGTCTATTTTTATACTTACTCCATTTAAGGCAATAACGCCATTTGGGTATGTTTTCTTTATATCATGCATTTCTATCATAAACTGATTCACCTTTATCTTAAATTAATTTTTCAAATCTTGTTTTAAGATTTTCCACTCTCAATCTATTACATTATAACATCTAAATCGACTTTTTTTACCGTTTTATTATTACATTTTCATTTCAAAACCTGTCAAAAAATGCATTTTTAAAATGAACTAGTCTAATAGAACTAGTTAAATAGGTTATTTATACCCATTAAAAAAGAAGGTTAGCTTTTGCTAAAACCTTCCCCAATGACTTCACTAGCATTCATCACAACAATAAAAGCATTTGGATCGATTTGTTTTATAACTTGTACGGTTCGACTAAATTCATTTTGATTAACAATACACATGATCATATTTTTATTTGCTTTCGTATAGCCACCCTCTGCTCGCCATACAGTGACTCCTCGATCAATCTCATTTAGTAAGGCTAGACGGATCTCTTCTAAATGATCGGTTACAACCATGATACTTTTAGAACTATTTAGCCCAACTTGAGCTAAATCTATCGTTCGACTAGTGACAAGTAAACCAATTAACGCATATAGACCTTGTTCAACAGAAAAAACAAAAATGGCTGTTAAAACAATCATGCCATCAAATAAAGCGACACAAATTCCAAAAGGCAATGGAACAAACTTATGAAGAATTTGAGCAGCTAAATCAATTCCACCCGTAGATCCTTTACCACGAAACACAAGACCAATCCCTAAGCCACACGCAATCCCTCCAAATATCGCCGCTAATAACGGATCTGAACTGGCTGGATTCCATTGGCTTGTTAAGGAAACAAAAAGAGGTACCATAACAGTTCCAACTAGGGTTTTAAATCCGAAATTTCTTCCTAGTATCCATGTCCCTAAAATAAATAAAGGGATATTGATCGACCATTGAACAATCGAAGGTTCAAATTGAAAGAGTGCATATAATATCGTACTTATCCCTGCAACGCCACCTGACGCAACATCATTCGGTAATAAAAATAAATTGAAACCAATAGCCACAAAAAATGATCCTAATAAAACAAGTCCATACTCAATAAATAACAATCCTTTTTCCGGCAAAGATTGACGCCGATATTTAGCAATGATCACTATTCACCTCGCTTCTTTTCTTTCGTTCAACCTATCGGAGTATACCACGTTTAGATTAACGGAACAATAATTGAATGATCAGTAAAATTCATATTTGTCTACTTTTACTTGCTACACATATCTAAGGCGACTATATGTCTAACATTCGTCAATTGGTAAATCTTCTTGATTGTCAGTAGAAAATCACTATTAAAGACTGTGTCAGAAAATAAGAAACGCTCTTTTTACCAAGATGCTGAGTTCAAGCCCGAAGAAAGCGTCGTGTTTTTCCATAGCGGTCGCCTTAACCTGACAATATTGCTGTGGTTACTCGCCCCACCGAAATGATTTGGGACTGGGGCTCAAAATAAGAAAGACACTTATTCTTGCGATGCAAATACTTCGTAGCTTTCCTTTGTGTGATGACTCGCCCCACCGAAGACATTTGCGGTTACTCGTTCCACCGTAGGGATTTAGGACTGCGATTACTCGTCCCACCGTAGGGATTTGGGACTGCGATTACTCGTCCCACCGAAATGATTCGCTAGTTGATGTGTACCTACGTTAGACATAACTATTTGTGAACTATAATCCACCACATACTTATCATTCATAGAGCAGTAAAAAAAGCTCAAAATCATATTTGAGCTTTTCCATTTAATACATTTGTTGACGGAGATAAGCATCAATAAATGGGTCAAGATCACCATCCATCACACTTTGTGTATTCCCCATTTCAAGATCGGTTCGGTGATCTTTAATCATCGAATAAGGGTGAAACACATACGATCTGATTTGGCTGCCCCAACCAATTTCCTTTTGCTCACCACGGATTTCGCTCAACTCTGCCTGTTGTCGATCAATCTCAATTTGATAAAGCTTTGATTTTAACATCTTTAACGCTTGTTCACGGTTTTTAATTTGTGAGCGTTCAGATTGACAGGTCACAATCGTATTTGTCGGTATATGGGTAATTCTTACGGCTGAATCAGTTGTATTAACGTGCTGTCCGCCTGCCCCACTTGCACGGTAAGTATCTACTTTGATTTCCTCATTTTTAATCTCTATATCAATACCATCATCTATCTCTGGTGTCACCTCACAAGAAACAAATGAAGTGTGACGACGACCAGACGAGTCAAACGGAGAGATTCGTACAAGACGATGAACACCTTTTTCAGCTTTTAAATAGCCATAAGCATTATGACCCTTAATCAATAAGGTTACACTTTTTACACCTGCTTCTTCACCAGGTAAATAGTTTAATGTTTCTAGTTTAAAGTTCTTTTTTTCTGCCCATCGGGTGTACATGCGTAATAACATACTTGCCCAATCTTGTGATTCCGTACCTCCTGCTCCCGGGTGAAGTTCTAAAATAGCATTACTCTTATCATACGGCTCACTTAGCAACATATATAATTCAAATTGGTTAAGATCTTCTGTTAATTGAGTTAATTTTTGTTCAAGTTCTTGCTGTAGCTCTTGATCCTCTTCTTCTTTAACTAATTCATAGCTAACCTCTAGATCTTCTAGTGATTCGACATGCTTGTCAAAAGTTTGGACCAAATCCTTTAAATTATTAACCTCATCAATGATTTTTTGGGCTTTCTGTTGATCATTCCAAAAATCCGAATCTACCATCTCTGTTTCTAATTCAGCAATTCGGGTTCTCTTTTCTTCAAGGTCAAAGAGACCCCCTAAATTCCGCTATACGGTTATTCATTTTTGTTAAATCTTGCTTAATTTCTATTAGCTCCATACTTTCACCTCGTAAAAATCGATTTTCTCGTTAGAATGGACATCCTGCATTTGGATGTCCATTCATACTCATTAATTGATAGTAAAGTAAACTCACCATCAATTGAAATCTTACTTTATTGTCCATGACAATGTTTATATTTCTTCCCGCTTCCACATGGACATGGATCATTTCTTCCAACAGTTTCTGCTTTAACAAAAGGTGTTTTTTTCTTTTCTTTTTTTGATTGGTCACCTGTAACAGCTGTTGCATTTTTAGCAACTTCTTGACGCTGAAGGTTTTCGCGAACTTGCGCCTTCATCACGTAACGTGCGACCTCTTCATTAACTGAATCAACCATAGCTTCAAACATAGCGAAACCTTCCATTTGATACTCGCCTAACGGATCGTTTTGTCCATAAGCCCGTAGATGAATTCCTTGACGAAGTTGATCCATTTGATCAATATGATCCATCCATTTTGTATCAACAGTTCTTAACAAAATAACCTTTTCAAATTCACGCATTTGTTCAGTTCCAAGGTCTGCTTCTTTTACTTTGTATTTCTGTTTCACTTTGTCCATGATCAATTGTTTAATTTGTTCCGGTGATTTATTTTCTAAATCTGCTAGTGTCAAATAATTTTCTTCAACTAAATTAGCATGAACATACTCAATGATTGCATTAAGATCCCACAGGGTCTCATCGTCATCCTGAGTATGGGTGGATACCGTGTCATTAACAACTGTTTCGATCATATTGATAACAATATCATATAAATTATCAGAATCAATCACGTCATAGCGTTGTTGATAAATAATTTCACGTTGTTCTCTCAAAACATCATCATAGGCAAGAACATTTTTACGTGCATCAAAGTTGTTCCCTTCAACACGTTTTTGTGAAGATTCGACTGCCTTTGAAACCATTTTACTTTCAATTGGCTGAGAATCATCCATTTTAAATCGATCCATCATTGCCTTCATATTATCTGAGCCAAAGCGACGCATGAGATCGTCTTCCATTGACAAATAGAATTGTGTAATACCCGGGTCACCTTGACGACCAGAACGTCCTCGAAGCTGGTTATCGATCCGACGTGATTCATGTCGTTCAGTCCCGATAACAGCTAATCCACCAAGTTCTTTTACACCTTCTCCAAGTTTAATATCTGTCCCACGTCCTGCCATGTTCGTAGCAATCGTAACGGATTTTTGTTCTCCTGCATTTTCAATAATTTCTGCTTCACGAAAATGATTTTTCGCATTGAGCACATCATGCTTAACGCCTGCTTTTTTCAGAAGCTGTGAAATGAGTTCAGATGTTTCAACTGCAACGGTACCAACCAAAACCGGCTGGCCTACTTCATGTCTTGCTTTAATCTCCTCAACAACAGCTTTAAATTTGCCATTCATTGTTTTATATATTAAATCAGGTTTATCCTCACGAATAATCTGTTTATTTGTTGGAATCGCTATAACATTCATATTATAAATATTTCTAAATTCTTCTTCCTCTGTTTTTGCTGTACCAGTCATACCAGCCAATTTATCGTACATTCGGAAAAAGTTTTGAAAAGTAATCGATGCTAAGGTCATACTCTCATTTTGAATTGGTAAGCTTTCTTTCGCTTCAATCGCTTGATGAAGTCCATCACTATAACGACGGCCTTCCATTAAACGTCCAGTAAATTGGTCAACGATAATAACCTTTCCTTCTTCAACAACATAGTCTGTATCACGGTGCATCGACGCATGTGCCTTAAGGGCTTGATTAATATGATGTGTTAAGGTGACATGGTTTAAATCAAATAGATTCTCAACACTAAAGAAATTCTCTGCTTTGGTAATTCCTTCTTCACTAAGCTGAACTCCTTTGGTTTTCTCATCATAAGAATAATCCGCTTCTTTATTTAATGTACGCACAAATGCATTTGCTTGTTGGTATAAAGAGGCAGACTTTCTTGCTGAGCCTGAAATAATTAAAGGGGTCCGTGCCTCGTCAATTAAAATAGAGTCGACCTCATCAATAATAGCAAAATGAAGAGGGCGCTGAACCATTTGTTTTTTATATAACACCATATTATCTCGCAAATAATCGAAACCAAATTCATTATTTGTCCCATAAGTTATATCAGCTTCATAAGCCTGACGCTTTTCTTCTTTAGACATACTGTTCACATTTAAGCCAACAGTCAAACCGAGGAACTCGAACAGTTCACCCATTTCACGAGCATCACGATCAGCTAGATATTCGTTCACTGTGATAATGTGAACGCCTTTTCCAGTTAAAGCATTTAAATAAGCAGGCATCGTTGAAGCTAACGTTTTCCCTTCACCTGTTTTCATTTCGGCAATATCTCCACCGTGTAAAACGATTGCTCCAGATAGCTGAACAGGGAATGGGCGCATATTTAAAACTCGCTTTGATCCTTCTCTGACAACGGCATAGGCTTCTACTAATAAATCATCAAGCGTTTCACCGTCTTGATATCGTTGCTTAAACTCATCGGTTTTTGCACGTAACTGCTCATCTGATAGTTGTTCAAATTCTGACTCTAAAGCTTCAATCTGATCGACTGTTACTTGAAGTTGTTTTAATTTACGTTCGTTACCATCAAATAATTTTTTGAATAATCCTTGCATCTTATACGCTCCTCTACTTCCGAAAATAGCCTTTTTAAGCTAAATATCTACCCACTATCATAACACTTGGATTTATATAGTACAAGAATCAGCTATCTTAGCTTGAAAATTAGAATTAGAGACTCTTTATAAGAGCAGTTTCTATATGCAGAATAAGTTTGTCTAGTTGTTGAACAAACTGAATAGCAATGTTTAATCAATTATGTTAAAGTATATCTAGGCAAAAATAACCGGAAATTTCTAACCTAAATAGAGAGTGAGTGGAAGCATGAATCGAACTTGGAACCAATATGTTGTCAAACAAGAAAACAAAACATTAGTACTAACAACCATTATCAATCATACCCCTATATCAAGAGCAAATGTTGCTCAAATGACTGGATTAAATAAAGGAACTGTTTCCTCACTTGTTAGTGAGTTAATAGATGAAGAACTTGTTGAAGAATCAGGTCCAGGTGAATCCAGTGGCGGGCGAAGACCTGTGATGCTCCTTTTCAATGGTAGGGCTGGTCATTCCGTTTCAATTGAGCTAGGAGTTGGCTATATTTTAGGTGTTATTACCGATTTAAACGGGCAGATTGTCCATGAAGAGAATATTCAATTACAAACAACTCATTTTAAAACAATTTTTCCCATAATAATAAATTTAATAAAAGGCTTATTCAAAAAGGCACCTAAAAGCCGCTATGGCATCATTGGCATTGGCGTTGGCGTACCAGGCGTTGTTAGCCAAGAAGGGAAAATACTATTAGCTCCCAATTTAAATTGGAAAAATATTGAGTTAGAAATTGAGCTTAAAAAGATCTTTCAATTACCCGTTTATGTGGAAAACGAAGCAAATGCAGGTGCTTACGGTGAAATGCGTTTTGGCCCTAGTCAAAATTCGAAACATATGATCTATGCCAGTTTAGGAATTGGTATTGGCGTTGGCATGATTCTTGATGGGAAACTATATCATGGTTTGAATGGTTTTGCAGGTGAACTGGGCCATATGACCATTGTCAAAGATGGGCGAAGTTGTCGTTGTGGTAATCTCGGCTGTTGGGAAAGATATGCTTCGGAACAAGCATTAATTGATGAAGGGATTAAACGTCAACTTATTACAGTTGAACAATCCGAGCCATTTGATGAATTGATCAAGCTTGCTTCAGCAAATAATCAAGAAGCGATTAAACTTTTCGAGGAAATTGGAACTTATATTGCTATCGGACTAACAAACTGTATCAATATATTTAATCCTGAGCATGTTATCATTGGGAATAAATTAATGAAAGCAAAGAAATGGATTTATCCAGTTATCGAAGCTTATATTATTGAGCATGCCATTGGCTTTCACCAAAACAAGTTGAAAATTGATTCGGCCAAGCTAGGTACATACTCTACTGTTTCAGGAATGGCTGCTTTTACGATTGAAGGTTTCCTACTCGATCAAAAAACAAATCATCAATAATTACAGCTCGTATGCCACAGGTTCTTATAGTTGTATATGACTCTCTGATTTATGTTCAGCTTCTGGGATTTATGGTCAACTTTCATCATTTGTGCATAACTTCCGAAGTTTGGGTCCAACTACAGGGAAAATTGATAAACGCCTATCATTAAAAGGGATGTAGCCAATCAAATGATTGGCTACATCCCTTTATTAGACTAGTTCATTTTATTATATATTCATCTTTAAAAAGCTAAGTAATGATCTTTCATTTTTAGTTGGGTTCAATTAAACCATATTTGCCATCATGGCGCCGATAAACAACGTTTGTATCTCCTGATTCTGCATTGGTAAAGACAAAGAAACTATGACCTAACATATCCATTTGCAGAACTGCTTCCTCTGAATCCATCGGCTTTAGGTTAAAACGTTTGGTACGAACAATCTCTAGACTGTCATCTCCATCTTCAGCTTGATCAACGGAATTTGTCTCCATCTCTGCAAAAACGTGTTTAGGAGCACCTTTTTGACGTGTTCTTCGATTAATTTTTGTTTTATATTTTCTAATTTGACGTTCTAGCTTGTCTACTACTAAGTCTATTGCTGCATATAAATCAGTATTCTTCTCCTCCGCTCTTAGTAATAAATTAGTCATTGGAATCGTAATTTCAATTCTTTGTTCCTCATTATAGACACTTAAATTAACATTAACATCTGACGTTGGAGGTGTATCAAAGTAGCGTTCTAATTTACTAACCTTCTTCTCAATATAGTTTTTTATCGCTCCAGTCACCTCTACATTTTCTCCTCGAATGTTATAATTCATAATAAGTGTCCTCCTTTCTATATCTATAATTCTTTAATACCCTAAATCCACCCAGAGTAAACCAAGAAAAAAGGTTAAAGGGCGAATAAAGCGCTTACTCATAGTATAACAAAAAACTCCTCAAGTTTCACTAAGATAGGCTTAAGGAGTATTATTATTATTTTATTTTTTCTTGTCCCAATAGGAGCCATCATTTGAGGCAACATTACGATAAGGGGCAAGATATTTTTCTGTCGATACCTTTTGTTTCTTCACATCGCGTAGCTCCCCTTTTAACGCTAAAAAGAGATGATTGAGTTTCAACTGAATTTCTTTATCCTTTTCCATAATCAGTGTACCTAGCTCAGTCTCTACTTCTGAAAAAGGGGCTTTAACATTTTCTAATAATTGTGAACGTTTATCTAAATATTCGTCGATTTGTTCTAATACTTGATCACGATTTTTGGCTGTGACAGGCTGTTCAATTACCTGAGCTAACCCTTCAGTTACTTTTTTTAATTCATTTAAGACACTCATTACGCTTGAACACCTTGCTTATATTCGCGTGTTCTTGTCTGCTTAAGCACTTCTTTCCATGTATCTCGGAACTCTTCAACCAACCGATATGCCTCCATTAATATGTCAAGATCGTTCTTAATATTAGCATCAATCAGTAAATGGTTGATATAGTCGTAAAGTGGCATCATATCTTTCGCAATTGTTGACCCTTGATCTAGAGTCACCATTAATTCATTAATAATATTTTGTGCTTTTTGAATATTTGTATTTTTCAATTCCATATTTTGATCTTCGATGCCTTTTTTGCCATATTTAATAAATTTTAAACAACCATTATAGAGCATTAACGTAAGTTCACCTGGCGAAGCCGTATTAACTGAGTTGTTCTTATATGCTTGATAGTGTTGTTGAACCATGTTTATGACACTCCTTATTTTAATACCTTACTGATCACTGTTGATTAAATTGAGCAAATAAATAGTTTGATTGCTCGTTCATACGTTGAATGGCTGTTTCCATCGCAGTAAATTGGCGCCAATATCTGTCTTCTGTTTGTTGTAAACGACGTTGGAAATCAGCAATTCGATCATCCATACCTTCTAAACGTCGTCCTAGTGCATATTGATGGGGTTGTTGAGTCGTTCGACCAGCTTGTTGATTAATTCGATCAGTCGTTTGATCAATGGCATCTTCTAAGCGATTCATCAAACCACGTTCCGCACCCTCGGCATTATTAGAAAATAGATTATAAACAGCGGTGGAGTCTTCCTCAAGGGCGGCTCTTAATTTATCTTCATCTACTTGTAATTTCCCACCATCTAAATAGTTGGCTGTCGTTGAAATGCCAATTTCAGAGAAATGTGAAAAAGGACCATCATTATCAACCTTACCTGTCCATGCTAAGCGCATTTGTGATAAAGCATTATTTAAAATCGGTTCACTTTTTAATGAACCACTTTTCGCTTTTTCTTCCCACAATTCAATCTCACGCTCAGACATGTCTGCCATTTGTTCCTCTGTCAATGGCGGATAATCACGGTATACTTCTTCATTTACCTTGCCATTTACCTTTTCAACAATTTCGTTATATTTATTAACGAAATCCATAATATTATCAAATGCGGCTTCCGTATCACTAGTAATGTTGACATTAGTACTTTCTGTTTTATCATTGAATGTAAAAGTAATACCATTTAAAGTTGTTGTGTTTGTTTTAGATTCTAGTTTAACACCGTTGTATTTAAATACAGCATTGGTTCCACCTTGTTCTCCGCCTATTTCTTCACCATCAACTTCTACCGGCTCTGTCGTCATACCAAATACCTTTGTAAAGAAGTCAGCGTCATAGTTAGGGTAATCGTTAGGATCTTCCTCATCTACAGGTAATTCTTCAAAACCAAAATCAATTTCTGGACCATCAGGATTAAACTCCCCTGTACTTGTCCGTTCCATAATCACCCGATCAGATTGAACATCATAAAAAGCACGCACACCATTATCTTGGTTCGTGATCTTAGTTAAAACACTATTTAATGAGTCTTCTTCAGTTACGTTGATTTTGTGTGTCTCTTCACCATTATGATACGTTTTAAATGCTATTGTCTTTGGAAAATCGCCCGTTAACCCTTCCATCTGCTCACTTAATGGAGCAAACGGATCAATTTTTCCATCAATTCCTTCTTTCGTCAAGTCCGAAATAGTCCCATTTGTTACATTGATCGCATTTGTTGCTAAACGTTCTACCGCAATATTATAACTACCATTTGAGGCAGAAGAAGCAGCTGTTGCTGTTACTGCCGAGTTAGATGATGTTGCCATTTTGGTATTATACGCTCGACTTCGCTTCATCTCATTCATCATTTGATCTAATTCAAGGAACATCGCATTAATATCACGAAAGGCATCACGTTTCCATTCTAATTTCGTTTTGTCTTGTTCTAGCTTGTTTAAAGGAATTCGTTCGGCTTCCATTAAGTCCCTAACAATACTGTCGATATCCATACCGGTTGCCAAACCACCGATTCTCATCCCCATCTGTAAACACTCCTTCTATATTTTTTTATCTACAATTAATCCCATAAATTCTGCCATTGCCGCGTACATATCTAACATTTGTTCTGGAGGAATTTCTCTAATTAATTCTTTTGTTTCCGAATTAACCACTTTTACATAGTAACGATCAAGTTTATCATGGAACTCAAACTTAATAGACGTATTAATCGGTTGTAAAAAGTCGTTTAACCCTTCCGCCATCCCCTCAATATCAGCTCGACTGACAAGTTCACCACCTTGTTTGATGTCTGTCTTTCTTGCTTGTTTGTATAGAGTGGTTTGTTGAAGAGACTTTTTATCCACACCTGTATTCATTTCACTATTATTCGTCTGTGGAGCATAACTTGATCTAGAAATTACTTTACTGACATCCATGTTCATGCCAACTCCTCTAAAATATTCTTTCTTTTTATATCGGCAGGAAATGAAAGTCTTTAACTGTTTTTTCATTTTTCTTAATATACCCGTTCATTTTAGAGCAAAAATTCAACTGAACGTGCCAATGGTCTTAAAATAAACACAAAGATTTCCTTAATGACCGGCCTCGTCTCTAGCATTTCTTGTTCACTACTAGTCTCATCCACTAGAAAACTATCTGGCATATATTGTTCTTCTACCATATCTAGCATTTCTTTGGTTAACGTTGGACTATCAAGAACAAGCATTGATTCTGTATTCAGATACGTACTTCGAGCATCAAAATTAAAGGAGCCAGTTGCTACGATCTGCTGGTCAATCATGATCGATTTCATATGAAGGGATTGATTGGAGTGTTGGTACTCATAAAGATCGAAATTTGTATCGGACAAATTTTGACGATGATTACGATAGCCGCTATGAGCGACTAAGTTTGGACTTGCATTTAAACCATTCGTTAGTATTTTCCCTTGATTAATTTCAAGGTCAAGTCTGTCTATGTCTTCACGCATTAATCGATTGGGGATAATGTATGGGCTTTGAATAGTGATTTGATCTTCTGCACCGACAGCAAGTTCGAGCATTTGCTGCCAAACCTGTGGTTCCTTTAAAAAGCGATCAATTGAATTATGAACAAAAAAACCTCTGTCTATTTCATGTGAGCGTTCATTCCAATCAATAAATTCAGTGAAAAAATCTAGATACCGCTCATGATAAATTTGATAGGTTTCCATTATTTCCTCTCTCATACGTTGAGCACGTTTTTTACCAATACTGGTTAAGTTTCGATTGGTTTGCTGCTCAGTATATTCATGCTCCCATAAATAATCAAAGTATGTTTGCATTTGCTCAGTGATGGGCGAATTTTCTTGATCTTGATTGAATAATAAAAGGTCTCGATCATTTGTAATAGTTTGATAATCATCAGGAGCAAAATATTTATCGCCAATATTTCGTCCACCAATTAAAGCCATCGATTGATCAGCTATGATAAATTTATCATGAAGACGATTGTGCCAAGTCCAGGGGCGAAGTAAATCAAGAGATTCATAAAAGCTCAGTTCAATATTAGGATGTTCAGTAAATAATCGAATCACATCTCTTTGACCTAAATAAATATTATGAAAAATTCCATCTACTAAAAAGCGGACCTTTACTCCTCGATCAGCCGCTTTTAAGATATGGGCATAAAAAAGATCAACGGTCGCTCCACCTTGCATTGAATAATAAGAAATATCTAGCGTATCCTCTGCTGCATTCATTAAATCAAAACGAGCTTTTAAAGCATCTGATCGATCTTCAACTAATACAGCTTCTTCCGTTGTGTCACTAATCCAGGGATCTTCTATTTCATTAGCTAGCGATTCTGTTTCTGGTGAAAATGAAAAGAGCAACACACCCGTAATTAGAATGTAAATAAAATAGCCTAGCAAAATATATTTTGTTAGGCTTTTTAAAGTGTTAAGCATATTTTCACATCTCTCATCTTCGACGACCACCGAAAATCATGATGAGTTTTAATAATTGTAAAACGGCAATTAGTGTACTAGCAACATAAGTTAATGCCGCTGCATTTAATACCTTTCCAATACCGGTCTCTTCATTTCTAGTGACAAGGCCTAATGAGACAAGTTCATTTTTAGCACGAGCACTCGCATCATATTCAACAGGTAATGTCACTAACTGAAATAAAACAGCTGCGGCAAATAAACCAATTCCGACACCGACTAAAGGTTCCATTGTAAAAAGAAAACCCATAATTAAGAGGATTGGTGCCATCCTAGAGCTAAGACTTGCAATAGGAACTAATGTCGTTCTAAACTTTAGGAATGCATACCCATGAGCATGTTGAATCGCATGTCCAACCTCGTGAGCTGCAATGGCTAAAGAAGAAATGGATGAACCGCTATAAACCGGTCCTGACAATCGAACTGTATCTGTCCGTGGATCATAGTGATCAGATAAATCACCACGATTTGATCGCTCAATAGTTACATCGTATAAACCATTTTGATCTAAAATTCGCCGAGCAACCTGTAAACCGGTCAGCTGAGCTCCTGATTGTACCCTTGAATATTTATGAAAATTATTTTGCACACTTGATTGTGCCCACATGGCTATAAAAAAGGCAATAATTATTAAAATATCCATTTCATGAAAAAACATCATTAATCCCTTCCTTTACTGATATTTTATTTTTTTTATAAGTTTGGCATCGATGCCTTCTGCACATAATGACGCGACCAGTCGCTTCATTAATGATGGCGATTCCGCTTTTAAACGAGCGCTTTCTTCTTTCTTCAGTTTCACATTTGAGTCATGGTTACTCAAAAATTAGTCACCTCAATTTTTTCTCGCCTTAACTAACAGTGAGATCCTTACTTCAAAATTCGAAGTAAAAACGAACAATGATAAATAAGAGATCAACTATCAGTGTAGGTCCGATTCGTTCATCTAGTCAATCAACGAGGAAGTCTGCCCCACTGATCGAAGATTCACTTTTATGTTTGATATTAGTATATACAACTAATGTGAACTGAGTATGAACTATAATTAATTTTTTACTTTAAACATATTAAATTTTATCTAAAAGCAGGTCGAAGTAAAAAATTGTTGCCTTTAAAATATAAGAAAAACCCATACATTTCAAAGGAATTTTGACTAAGTTTTCAATTTTATATAAAAATATTGAAGTCAGCACATCTATTAACAAGTATAGGTAAATGGCAAAGTGTTCTAATCAGGAATGGGTAATCGAACAAAAAAAGTTGTCCCTACATCTTTCTCACTGACAACATTAATTGAACCACCATGTAATAACACAATCTTTTTCGTAATTGACAGACCCAAACCATTGCCACTACTAAATTCTGATCGTGATTGATCGACTTTATAAAAACGATCAAATAAATAAGGAATTGAGGACTGTTCGATACCTATGCCTGTGTCATTTACACGAATCACATGCTGTTCCTCATCTTTATAAATAGAAACATGTATCTCTCCATCTTCACGATTATATTTGATTGCATTAATAATCAAATTTAACCATACTTGCTCAAGCAAATCTTGATCAGCATAAATGTATGTTTGAGTAAGATCAAGGTCAACCGTAATATTTTTCTTCTGCCAGAGGGGTTCAGTAGATAACGTCACCCGTCTAATTTGTTCATCTAATCGATAATGTTCCAGTTTAACTAAATGTTCTTCAGCATCTAATGAAGCCATTCTTAATAAATTATTTGATAAACGTGATAAGCGGTCTGCTTCTCGATAAATGACGTCAATATACTCAGGCTGATCCTCAATAGATATCAGTCCATCTTGTATAGCACGTGCATAGCCTTTTATTGACGTTAATGGGGATTGAATTTCGTGTGACACATTACTGACAAAACTTTCACGAACTTCGTCCATGTTATCTAAGGCTTGAGCTAAATCATTGAAACTTCGCATTAAACGCCCAACTTCATCTTGTCGTTCAGTCGGCAAACGAACCGAAAAATCCCCTGTAGCTAACTGCTCACTAGCTTGCGTAACAGCACGAATACTTCCGACAAAATAACGTGAAATAAGTATAATAAACAAACTCCCAATCAATAACACTAATAATAAAACATTCAATGTTAATCGTCTTGAATTAGCCAGTTCATTTGTTACATCAATCTTTAGAAAGAGAGAGTAAGCATCCTGTTCGCCATTTAGTCTTGTCCCAATATAGCGCACAGCTTCTCTTCGATCTGGAACAAATGATGTCACCTCTGTCTCTTGCAATGATTCCACCTGTTTCATCATTTCTGCAGTAATAAATGAAGCATTCATCTCAGAAATAATGGGTTCACCTACTTGATTTAAGACAACCGCATCGACACCAAACTCATGGAATAAGTTAACCAACTGGGGTAAGTCTTCTACATCTACAATCTCTAATAGATCTTCAACATAACTTGATGCTCGTTCCATTTCTCGTTCAAAAATAATATCTTCTTGAAAGAACAAGGATGTAATAAAATATGAAGCCAGTAAACTAACGATAACACCAGTAATAAAAGTAACGACAAATTTCCAATATAAACTCCGACGCAATTAAGACACATCCTCTAAGCGATAGCCTAAGCCTCTGACCGTGGTTATCTTAATCTCTTCAAATGAACTGAGTTTTTCCCGTAGTCTTTTAATGTGGACATCAACGGTCCGTTCGTCCCCCTCGTAATCAAAGCCCCAAATTTTTTCAACCAATTGGGTCCTAGTAAATATTCGTCCAGGTTCATGTGATAATTCAAATAAAAGCTCACATTCTTTCCGCTTTAATTCAACTGTTTGTTCACCATTAGATACAGTCAATCGATCAAGATCTACCTCAATTGATCCAACTTTGTTCCGCTTTTCAGCTAATACATTATAGCGTTTTAACAATGCACGTACTCTTAAAATTAATTCAATGGGGTCAAACGGTTTAACCAAATAATCATCAGTTCCTGCTTCAAACCCTTTAACTTTATCTTGAGATGCTCCTTTAGCTGTCACCATTAAAATTGGAATTTTATAAAATTCTCTAATCTCTTTCGTTAAAGAAATCCCATCCATTTTCGGCATCATGATATCAACAATGGCTAGATCAATTGACTCCTGTTCAAGTTTTTCAATTGCCTCGAATCCATTATTCGCCTCAATGACATCAAAATGACTATTGGATAAATACAAAGAAATCAACTGACGGATATGCGGATCATCATCAACGACTAAAATAACTGCCAATCTTCTCACACCCTATTCACCTAAATACTCTCTCTTTAGCTTATCATGCTTGACCTTAAAGTGCTATTATTATAGTCACTCATGTAGCAAAGACTATGACGTCTGAACATCAGCACATTGTTTTAATACTAAAATTAGTTCGCTATTATTGGCGATAAAATGAAACTTCAATCAGTGAGAGATTTTTGATGTACAACTATTTTCGATGAGAGGCCCCGCAAGAAAAGCAATCTTCTTTTGCTGAGGTGATCGCGGACAAGTCCAAGGAAAGTATAAGCTATTTCCGAAGCGGTCGTACTAACCTGACAACATTGCTGCGGTTACTCGCCCCATTGAAAACATTTGGGACTGCGATTACTCGCCTCATTGAAACCCGTTGTTGCCCCGAGTTTTACGGACGGTTATCTGTGATGAAAAAAGCCCCGTAAACACACATGTTGAGAAGGATAGTCAGTTGATTTGAAAGCTTGGCTATTCCATTTCTACCTCTGTTGACTTTATCGTCTTTATTTTAAATATAAAATAATAGTGTTTATATAAACCAAGAGCAATGATCAAGCATTGAACCCAAAGAAAATTAACTTGAAAAAGCGAATAAATAATACAGGCATCTGCAATTAAATTAATCCGAACCTTCTCTTTTAAGGGCATTCCTTTCTTTTCGCGAAAAGCTTCGACATACTTCTTATAAAGTTTCGTCTGTTTAAACCAATTCTCCACGCGTTTTGAACTTTTGGCAAAACAATAAGATGACACTAGAAAAAAGGGTAAGCCCGGTAGCACTGGCAACACCACCCCCGCAACACCTATTCCAAATGAAATAAAACCCGGAATAATAAAAAAGATACTTTTGATATTTTTCATGATCGTCACCTTCAATTTAGAATCTATTTGATTGCTAAAAAACTCTATACGCTCAAATATCTATTCACCAACCTATGACTTTATACATGTCATAACAAATTTGCTGTTTGGTAAGCTTGGCATTTTCGCTAAGTCATAATTTAAATCTTGTTCCGGTACATGATAGTTCATCTGATTAACCAGTAAATCTAAACTTGCTTTCATAATCTCAATTGTCAATGGTTCACCCGCACAGCGATGCCCCTGATAATAGCCACCGCCCCCTTGTGGAATGAAATCAAATTGATTTTCCTCTCTCTTTCTAAAACGTTCTGGCATAAACTGATCAGGTCTTTCCCAAAGATCAGTATGATGATTCGTACCATAAAGATCTAATAACACCAACGTTTTTTTCTTGAATGGATATTGTTCCCAAAGGAAATCTCTCCGCACTCTTGCTACTGTAAAGGGAAAGAAAGGATAGTAACGACGAACTTCTTGGACAAACATGTCATATAATAAGGTCTCACCATTGAATAACTTTTCTTTCTCGGCAGGATAGTTAAATAAAGCTAGTGCAATAAAAACAATGTAAATAGCAATTGCTACGATCGGTCGAATAATATTTAATACTTCAACAGCAGCTGTCTCCACATTTAAAAGATTCCCATTTTCATCTTGAAACCAACTGATTCGATATAAAGCTGTCCCTTCCTCTGCATGCAACGTTTGGTGACGTACCTCTTCAATTAATTTTTGCAGCCATTTTTCTAAAAGGTTTCGATTTTTTCGTCCCTGCCAATGTTTTGGACCTATAACAGCAGCCGACTGAAATAAAGTTTGCAATTGATCTGCCTTTTCTGCGATCTCATCTTCTGCTAATGGAACACCAGCCCACTCACAGGCTGTCAATGTCAATATCTTCACCACTTCATCATACAAAACTACTTCAGTTTCCTTTTCCCAACGTACCATTGCTGACTGCCATTTTTCATGAAAAATCTCTACGATATCATGCAGACGATCTTCAGACATTAAAGACATAAACATTTGCTTTCTATTTTTGTGGCTTGCTCCATCTAGCGTTTGAATTCCTTGTTCACCTAATAACGTTTGTCGAACGCGTTTTAACGTGGCACCAGACCTTTTCATTTTTGATTCATCATAGAAAATTTGAGCTGCTTCTTTTCCCACAAAACAGATAACTTTTTGACCGCCTAATAGTCTCGTTTCAAATATATCACTACCAAAGTGATTACATCGGTTGGATATGTATAAATAACCTTCCTTTAACATCGATAATGTATGATCAAATCCTTTATCAACTGGCATTCTTTTTTTACAACGCATCGATATCATCCTAACTTTACAATTCTTCTGGCTATAGCATTTGTTTAAATCGACTCAACTATTCCTATTTCATTGACTCTAAATAAAGGATTAACAAAACCGAATGGAATACAGCTTTTTTAAAAAACAAAGTTTGGATAAATCACGCATTGTGCCTATTTCTCCAAAATACAACCCCACCCGAATGGCAAAAAGGAAAAGCTGAAATATAATATAACATGATTAACCGACAAGTATAATTGAGGTGGGTTAAATGGTAAAGAATCAAACTAAGAATGAAGAAGAGGAAAAAAAGAAAGCAGAGCTTATCCAAGAGCTTAATCAAAAAGTTGCAGCCTCACTCTGGGTTCAATTTATTGGACAATTAGGCGAAGCCATTTATTTATCACAGCTGGCAGCCATTCAACCCGAATCAAGAGGAGACGTAAAAAATTTAGTTGGACAGTGGGTTCAAACCGTCGGGCAAGGACTTGAAGCAGTTGGAGCAACGACACAAGGTTTAACAGATGAACAAAAGCTATTAATTGAAGCGCAAATCCAAGGGATTCAAGGAGATGCTCTACAGACCATCGGTTCAGCACTCCAAGTGGTTGGTAGTCAAGAAGTATTGCTTGATGATTTATTAACTGATATCGAAAAATATAGTCGTTAAAAAAGGCACCCTAAGCTGTACCAGCCTTATAGATAGCTTTTTATTTTACTGTCAGAAAGATTAATAATAGGATAAGTAAAACGAGGCTTTCTCCATCTAAACTTGGAGAAAACCTCGTTTTTCTAATTAATCAGAAAGTGTTACTAACTTTAACTAATCTAGTATTCGATAAAAATCACTCTTTCTAGATTGAACTTTTAATTTGCTTAATATAAATAAAACGGACAATCAAAAAGTAAAGGATTTGTATCACAAAGAAACTACCGAGAACCATACTTGACTCTTTCACAAGATTATAATCAAACAGATGAGAAAGTGCGGTTAAGGCAACAGCGCCATGAACTAATGCCACGACAATCGGTGCAAAAAATAGCAGGGCTGTTTGTCGAGTGATCACTTTCTTCAATTCTTTATTGGTAAGTCCAATTTTGTTAATTGCGGTAAATTTCGCTTTATCTTGATCCAAATCCGTGAACAATCTAAAATAAAGGAAACTTCCAGCCGAAACAAAGAAAACAAGTCCAATAAACAAGCCGATAAATAAAACTGGAGCATAAGACTTATTAATCGTGTAAACCATATGATCAATCGCTTGGAAATTATAAGGTGCTGTCTCACTTAATTCATCGGTTAGTCGTTCACCCGCTTCAATAACTGCCTCTTCTTGACCATCGTCCGCTTGCCAGACGATATATTCTTGACTTCGTACAGATTCAGGCAACCATTGATACGCTTCATCCGAAACAATGTAATGCGAATTTATTTCAGGTAAAACATCACCATCAATTATTTCTTTTAGTTTAAGTTCCTCACCATTTTCAAGTTGAACCGGTTGATCACTAAAGGTTTCTTCGATATAACCACCCATGATAGCAGCACTCTGACGAACCCCAATGATTTCATTGCTGTCGAGTTGTACTTCATCCCGGTCTAATAACTCAGCAAACGCATTATACATTGATTCACTAGCAATCAGCGTTGTAGATTCATCATCAGTCTGAAAATATTCCAGTTCAGTACTCACTTGTCTTGTCTCAATATTTTGCTGTTCAAGCAGCTGATTGACGGTCGTTACGCCTTGTTCCATTTCCTGATCCATTTGTTCTTCAGCAGAGAAGTAGATGAATGAATATGGATTCACCTCTTTTATCCCACCAGTTAAATAGGTTTGAAAACCAAATAATGACCCAATCGCACTGAAAGCAACCGTTGAAATAATGGCTACCATAAAAAAGGTACGGGCATTATCTTTCATTCGAAACGATAAATCAGAAAGCAAAATCATATTCGTCTTCTTCCAAAACATACTTTTACGTTTTTTCAGAGCATTGATGATAAAGACACTCAATTGGGTAAATAAAAAGTAAGTGCCGATAACCACAACAATGATGACTGGTATCATCACGAGAACAACCATGGCTCCTGGAACAAACATGGCAGTGATATACCCAGCAGCTATGAGAAGAACAGCAACGATCGTCAAGAAAATCGAAGCTTTAGGTTCTTTTTTAGGTGTTTGGTCTGCTTTAATCAATTCTGCCAATTTTTTTGATCGCAAAACAAACGTGACAAAAAAGGAAATCACAAAGAACAAGAGCACAAATGAAGCAAGCGTGATGACAATTGCCCATAATGGAAAATAGAAATATAAGGATTCTTCAATCACAAGCACATTTTCAGCGATTAAAAGAATCAACTTGGCAAACAGTGTCCCTAAACCAATCCCAATTCCAGTTGCCAAGACACCGATAAACATATTTTCTAGAAATACCATGAAACGAATTTGTCTCATCGACATCCCTTGCAGCATCAGCAACCCAAATTCTTTCTTACGTGATTGTAAAAAAGAGCCCATCGAATAGAGAATAAAGAAAAAGGAGAAAATATAGATGATTCCACCTGCAACACCCATACCAAACAAAGCCTCACCTTCAATATTTCCAGTCCCAAAGGCAGGGTGAAAAGCAAACATCGCAAAGGTGAAGAAAACCATCACTGTAAATAAACTGCTTAAAAAATAAGCGGCATACAAACGTTTGTTACGAATGACATTATTAATCACGAATTGACGAAAAGTCATGGTCATCCCCTCCTAAAAAGGAGAGCGTATCGATGATCTTTTGGAAAAAGGCTTTGCGATTATCTCCTTGCTGAATTTCTGAATAAAACTGTCCATCTCGAATAAAAACAATTCGATCACAGTAGCTGGCCGCTTGCGGATCATGTGTCACCAACAGCATGGTCGCCTTTTCACTTTGATTCAAGGTAACGAGCATCTCCATCACATCTTTAGATGATTTTGAATCCAGATTTCCGGTTGGCTCATCTGCAAGTAAAAGTTTCGGATCATGTATCATGGCACGTGCAATGGCAGCACGTTGAGCTTGTCCCCCGGATATTTCATAAACCCGTTTATTCATAATTGAAGAAATACCTAGGATTTTAGCAATTTGCTCAGCTTTTTCATTCATATCCTTAACACGTTTTCCATCTAAAGTTAGCGGTAGAACAATATTCTCTTTAACTGTTAAGGTATTTAACAAATTAAAATCTTGAAACACAAACCCTAGTGAACGGCGACGAAACTTTGCCAATTTATTTCGATTCAGGTGATAAGGATTGTCACCTTCAATTAAAATCGTTCCCGTTGTCGGCTCATCTATGGTTGCAATCAGATTCAAAAGTGTTGTCTTCCCGCTTCCAGATGGACCCATAACACCAACAAATTCACCTTTTTGAATATCTAAATTAATATCTGTTAACGCACGATAGGCTACTTTACCTTCGTATATTTTACTGACTTGCTTGACTTGAAGCATAAAAAATTCCCCTTCCTAATCATTAACTTATACATATATTCTAAGCCCATTGTTCCACTTGCACGATCGATTATTCTTTCAATAGACTTACATTTTTGTAAGGTAAGAGATTTTTCAAGTCAGTGTCTGTGTTTTAGTAAAGACAATTCGGAAAGTGGTTCCTACATCAATGGTGGATTCTACTTCAAGTCTGTGTCCTAAATAATCCGTCACTTCTTTTGCTAAATAAAGCCCCATTCCCGTTGATTCACGAAATTTTCGACCATTGTCACCAGTAAAGAATGCTTGAAAGATTCGTTTAATATCATGGCTTGGAATACCAACACCGTAATCAGCGATTTCTAAAACAGCAGCACCTGCTTTTTTGTAAACAGAAATATCAATCCGATTACTTCTTCCCGCTGTATATTTAACCGCATTATGCAACAATTGATCTAGAATAAAGTAGAGCCATTTCTCATCCGTTTCAACCATTGTCTGGTCGTTATTAATCATGATATATGGATAAACATCATGTCGAATATAAAAGCGTTTGTTCTCCAAATTGACATCTTGAATCAGCTTTTTTAACTTGACAGGTTTAATTTGAAAATCCTCTTGAATCGTACGCATTCGAGCCATGTAAAGAATTGTCTGTAAGCCATTCTTCAATCTTTCCGTTTCTTCTCTTATATTCGATGATTCAGGTTCATCTAACTCTTTTGCGGTTAATTCAATAACGGAAAGAGGTGTTTTCATTTGATGTACCCAACGATCAATAAATTTCAAGTGATTCATTTGGTCTTGTTCTGCGGATTCTAATTGATCACGATATAAACGATATTGTGCGACCCCTAATTGATCAAATGCTTTTCCAATCGGAGCCTGATCAGTTTTCTCAAGCAATTGCTGTAAATCAATCGGTTCTGATGACATTTTTTGATAAAAATGTTTTCGGCGCTGATAATGAAGCACGATATAACACGCTAAAATAAATAAACTGATCAATATGCCATATGATAAAATAGTGTAATCACGAAAACCGCCTAAAATTAGGATTAAGCAAAATAAAGCGACTTGAATACATTGACTGACACATAACCCGATATGTTCCTTTAAAAATAAGATCATGATTGATCGACTCCCCACGTTACATTCAAACGATAGCCAGACCCTCTAACGGTTTCCACTGCACCTTTAATCCCAAGATCTTGAAGTTTCTTTCGTACTCTCGTCATATTGACATTAAGTGTATTCTCATCAACGAACGTCTGATCATCCCATAATTTTTCCAATAGATCTTCCCTTCCTGCTACCCTTGGATGACGTTCAATTAAGAGCTCTAATATATTGGATTCATTCTTTGTTAAATCAATGAGACGACCATTAAAATGTAACTCTTGGCGCTCAGGATATAGTTTTAAATCTTTTAATCCTAGAATGCGTTCTTGTTGGTTTCCTGCATACTCTCCATATGCACGCCGCAATTGACTACGAATTTTAGCTATCACAATCTCCGGTGAAAAGGGTTTGGTAATGTAGTCATCACCACCGTTTTCGATCGCCATCACCTGATCCATCTCCCCTGTTCTTGCGGAAATAAAAATAACTGGACAAATCGAGATATTACGTATTTGACGACACCAATAAAAGCCATCATAGTAGGGGAGGTTAATATCCAATAAGACCAGATCTGGCTCATGTGCTTGAAAGTGATCGATAATTTGATCAAACGCATCGATGACAATCACTTGATAATTGTATTTTGAAATATATGACGATAAATAAGCTGCAATTTTAGGATCATCTTCAATAATCATAATTTTATTCATTTGACTGCTCCTTGCCTGTTTAATTTTTCATTTAGATTATTAATAAAGTCATTTTTACTCTTCAGTGCATCTCTCTATACTTATAATGTAACATATCGTCAGTCGGATCGATATTTATGTTTATCCAAAATGATGATCGATGAATTGATTTTGGCATTAATTATTTTATTCGTAGTTTATATATGTATCTCTCTTTTTATCTCTTTAAAAGTATAGGGCTGTTGCACAATGAAATATAAGTTTTCAATAACTTCTTTCTTTGTGAGTATTAAAAATGGGATTGAAACATTCTATTCAGCTTTTTAAATTAGACGTTTGAATAAAAAGAATGACAAAATATTCCGTATCACTTCTTGCATAGAATGGAAGCCCAAAATACGAAATAGAAACACTCTATCCGACATTTTAATTAGATTCGAAGTCCAAAACACGTGATAGAAGCACTCTATCCGACATTTTAATTAGATTCAAAGTCCAAAACACGTGATAGAAGCACCCTATCCGACATTTTGATTGGATTGGAAGTCCAAAATACGGAATAGAAGCACTCTATCCGACATTTTAATTAGATTCAAAGTCCAAAACACGTGATAGAAGTACCCTATCCGACATTTTGATTGGATTGGAAGTTCAAAATACGGAATAGAAGTGCTCTACTTAGTTTTTCTAGATCGGAGTTAAACTTAACAGAAAAAGAAGCTATCACAAGATATATACATCATAAAATGAAATTTCAATCAGTGGGAGTTAGGTCTACAGGAAGTATGTCATGCAGATGTTTCCGGTGGGACGAGTAACCGCAGTCCCAGGATGCGGCGATTTTAGTCTGAGTTCTTTTTATTCTCACTGATTGGGACTGGCACTCAGAATAAGTAAGGCACTTATTCTTGCGATGCAAATACTTCGCAGCTTTCCTTAGTACGATTACTCGTCTTATCGAAGACCATTGTTGCCCTGAGTTTTACGGACGGTTCTGTGATAAATTTTGCAACAGTTTCATATTTTTTCATTTGCATTACACAAAATAAAACTTTACATAAATCGGAAAATTGATACTAATGGTATTTTTTAATATTGAATGTTCATTGATCGTGGATTTCTTCAGTCTTCTATAACTACTTTTGCGGAATCCATGTCGACAGGGTGATGAATTGTATCCCCTACTGGACAATGGGCCTCAATATGTTCTTTAAATGCTTGAACTTTTTCTTTAGGAGCATTTGTTTCAATATGAAAAACTGATCGAATCGATGAAAAACCAGGTCGAACTTCTGATTTTCCTAAAAAACCATCTGTATCAAGTTCTCCTTCTAATTCAACCCAGAATTGTTTCAAATCAATATCAAATTTTTCAGCATAAGTTCGTGCAACAATCGATTGACATGCACCCAATGCGGAAAGCAGTAATTCCGCTGGATTCATCCCTGTATCTGTCCCTCCTAAATGCTCAGGCTCATCAATTCTCACCTTGTGACCACGTACTTCTGCTTCCACTACTACTTGCTCTTGTAACACTGTCTTTGCTTTTATCGTCGTTACAGCCATGATTCATCTCTCCTTAAAATTATAATTAGAAAAACTCTTCTTTCTATAGAAAGAGTTCGCAAACAAGCATTAATATATACATGATCTTTTTACTCCTGCTCATATTTAGATGCTTAGAAATTAGTACCCAGCTTAAGCTTCCAGAAGGAATAAAATAGCTATTTTTTCTGGTGATTAAATAATCAAAAAAACCTTGTCTTGCTGAACAAAGAGAATCGAGTCAGAATATTCCTCCTCCATTTGTAAACGCTAAGTTAAAAAGGATGTGATTTAATGGATACCATCATTTACGGTTTGCTGACAATAGGTTATCTTTTATTATTGATCTGGGGTTTAAAACTTGGGCAAAATCATCGTTTATTTGAGCCATCCAATCTGCTACTTCTCGTTATCATTGGACTTATCTATGACAATGCGATCATCGGACTCGGACGTTTTATCGGTGAAGGACAAACATTAGCAAATTTAACTTATCTTCGCTATTGGCTCCATGCCCTATTTACACCCACACTCGTTCTTTTTGCTTGGCAGATCTGTATTAAACTTGGTCTACCCTGGGCGAAAAATAGAATAGCTAAAGGATTAATATTTCTTATTACACTGGGGTTAATTTTTTATGAATGGTTTAGTTCAATAAGAGACCTTGTGCTTGAACCCACATGGAAAAATGGCATCTTAACCTATGAAAGTGTTGTACAGCAAAAATTCCCACTCATGGTGATCATCACTACAGTAATCGTGGGTATCATCGGAGCTATTTTATTGAAAAAGTTTCGCTTTTACTGGCTCCTGGTGGGGACAATAATTATGATTGTAGGGAGTATTTTAGCCATTTGGATTAAAAATTTCCCAATTATGAATGGTTTAGAATTCCTTTTTATTTTCACCTTACTCAAGACTAAACAATTTCAAATTGAAAAATTGAATCGGAAATATCATGTTAATGCATAATTAAGCGAATTTTCAAAAAACGATACAGTTCTATGATTAATCATAGAACTGTATCGTTTTATTTTGTCTTTTAAAAAATATGAACCAAGAACAAGTAATAAAAAATCATTAAGAAAGCAAATAACAAAGAAAATGGCAATGTCTTTTTTAATAAATCCATTAAGGAAATATGGTAATATTCGGATGCCACTAACAAACAAACATGTGTAGGAGAAAGTTGACTAGCTGCATGGGTCATACACATAAGTAGAACCATCAATGGTACTCCACCATTTGGAATCGCCGCAAACGCAATGGGGGTACCCAAAGCTATAATGCCTGCTGCCCCGCTGATAATTCCACCTACAAAGAACAAAATTGCTAGAATTAAGAACATTGGAATTGGCAAATAAGAAAGGATTTTAGGTAATAATTCTAGTACCCCAACGTGATCAATAAATTCTTTGAAAATCAGGACCAAAAGCATATTACCTAGCAATTTTAATTCAAATGCTTCCTTTATGAATTTTTTAGCCATCTCAAAAGAAAAACGATACACGAAAAAGCAAAGAAAAATAACAATTAATGTTGCCGTAACAACTTGGAACTTGAAAACTAATATCAAAATTAAAATTAAGAACAGTGACCATAAATGCTGGAACAAACGTAAAACGTCTTTGTAGCGATTCTGACTTTTAGGTGTTTCAGGATCTTTTGGAATTTTACGCAAATATCGTACATAGCCAAGTAGAACTAGAACAATAATCGGTACAAACATTGCAAACATAAAATTAGGCAAGGCAACTCCTGATAAAGTAACCATTAGCAATACACTGGGGTATGTAGGTAAAGTACTTTCTGGAATATGACGAAACCAGCTAGTAACAAAAGCTTTTTCTGTAGGATCTAAATAGTCTTTTGTAGTATTATCTACAATATCAGCACAGAGGATCATGGCAGCAGCAGAAGGTAAAAGTCCAATGAATAATGGTGCAATAGCCGTATTTATTCTTCGATTGTGAAATAAGCCATTCAAATCTTGCTCTGCAAGTTTAATTTGTTTTTTTTCCTCTAACATTTTTTGTAGATAGGTAATCAAATACAAAGAAACTAAAATTGAAAAATTACTCCAATTTATAAATACATTCGAAGTGATCACCCACCAATTTAGTGGATGGATTTGAAATAATATAACAGTAACGGCTAAACCGCCCAATACTGCTTGATATAGTGGCTTATTATATGCTAATAAAATGATGATTGTAAGAAAAATTATAGCTAAAAATAATAAGGGTAACATTTTAACCTCCTCATGTTAAAAGAACCTCTAATAATGAGATAAAAAAAGATTACCATTCATAAGTGTTGAACGGCAATCTTTCATTGAATTTATTTAGCGATGTCACACACTATAAATGCGTACATCAGGTGCTTCAATCCAAACATCTTTCAAGCCTACAAAAACATCATTATTAAACAATTCACTTTGAAGATAGGCATCCGCATGTTCCTTAGTATCGAACCCATGAAGAACTTGTACATCTTCTTCACGAACAAGGAGGTCTTTGGATAAAGCTCCTTTAATTGTTGATAAAAAAGGTTCACGATAATCAGTATAAACCTTTACCGCTGCAGGTCTATTTTCTTCTGGTATTCTCATTGTGATTTCTAAATAAGCTTTAATAGTTGCCATTTAAGTCACCCCCTTTTTATAATGGTAGTATACTATCTGACATTGGTTAGTTAAATAGGTTTGTAAATTTATTAGTAACTCACTTTTTTAATAGTTCTCATTAAATCAGCGTTTAGTGAAAGGATGGCTTTAAATGTATGAACACAAAATAAAAAAAGAATACAGATGTCCTTTAGAATACGGACTGGAAATGATTGAAGGAAAATGGAAATCTCGAATTGTTATCATGTTGAGTCAAAAAGACGTGCTGCGCTACAATGAAATTAAAGATGAGATGTTAGACATTACAGACTCTGTATTATCCAATACATTGCGAGAGTTGGTAAATGATGAAATGATTGAACGTATTCAATACAATGAAATCCCTGTTAGAGTAGAATATTCTTTAGCTAAAAAAGGCGAAACACTGGTACCAATTTTAGAAAGCATTTGTTCTTGGTCACAAAATTATATTAAAGAGGATTTAATTGTGAACAATATTTGCAGTGGAGATCATTAATAAATATAAGTGTTTTACATGAATAAGGAGAGTTACCATGCCGTTCATAGCAAGAATAAGTGTTTCTTTATTCTGAGTGCCAGAACATAATGTTTTTCTCGACCAGTCAGTTTACCTGCGCTAAAGCTATTTTAATAGAACATAAACAATAAGGATGGGGAAATTTAAAACAGTATTTAAAATCACGTCAAATGGGGTAGGATTATGTTAGTGTTCATCATGCTGCTCGATTGTATTTAGTTAAAACTAAATGCAATCTTTTCTGCTTGATGGGATTTCCACATGACGATCTTTTTTTTATTAATTTTGAATAACGGATCTTAGGTCCTATACTAACCGACCACATTTAGATAGTCCTTGGAAACTTTTCCATTCATTCACGACAATATAAAGAAAATAATCGATGCACATTTGTCATCCATTATTTTCTCTGTGTCCTTATAGTTGATTACACTTTGAGCGACAATCAATTTTTTATTTAGAAACAGCTTCCGAAACCGCCTTTTAAAACATAATTTTCCTCAGATTCGAACAAGCTAAATGAAAAATAACCCTATTACTGGTCATTCATGTCTTTTTAAGTATAAGGTAATATAAACCAGAAAGTATGAATATTCCCTTTGGATTGAACACCTATTTTTCCTTTGTGTCGTTCGATTATTTCTTTTGAAATAGCTAATCCTAAACCAGATCCTCCTAATTCTCGTGACCGCGAAGGTTCCGTACGATAAAATCTCTCAAAGATTTTTTCCTTATCAATTTCTGAAAGGTCTCGACCTAATCCTGTTACGGAAACCCTATATTCCGCAGGTAATTTCTCACCTCGTACAATGATTGCGTTTGAGCCTTCATAATAGCGAATAGCATTATCTAATAAATTACTAAGCACCTGCGAAATGCTGGTCTGATCGATATCAACAATACCTGAATGAATATCAACCTCTAATTCAATCCCTTTTTGTTCCAATGACCAATGAAATATTTCAATTGATTTTTCAATGAACTCTTTCATATCAACTGGTACCTTATTATCAAAAGTTCTATTCTTCATATTTTCCCATTCTTTCAATTGTTCCATTTGTTCTACTAGTTGAGTTAATTTTGTTGATTCCGCATAAAGAGATTGATATAATTTTTCATCTCCCTCAATCATTCCACTTTGCAAAGCACCTAAATAACCATTCAAATTCGTCAATGGTGTCCGAAACTCATGTGATAAATCAGATACGAGTTTCTTTCTCTGCTGTTCATTAGTTGCTAATTGTTGAGCCAAATCATTAAAATGACAGACTAATTCCCCTATTTCACCATTTTCTTTCACTTGGATTGGACTTGGATATTGACCTTGCTTCATCTTTTTCGTGGAGTAAATTAATTTTTTTAATGGCTGCATAACCTTTTTCATCAAATAAAAATGAATAAGGCTACCTAAAATAACAGCGGAAATACTAAATATCCATAAATATTGAAAAAGCATTGCTTCAAATTGGTTTTGTTTTTGTAATGACATAGAAAATAATCCATCTGCTAACATACAGGCTGTATTATAAATAGCCCAGCTACTAAGCATAACAAAAGCAACAATTACAATGATATTAATAATCGTCAATCGCAATAAAAAACGCTTCGGAATGAAAATGCTTCTCCATCTATTCTGTGACAAATTTATACCCCATTCCTCGAACTGTAATAATACGTTCTGGAAAAGCTGGATTACTTTCAATTTTTTTTCGCAACTTTTTTATATGCGCATCAATGGTACGGTCCAAAACTAATTTATCTGCATAAGGATATAATTGCTCCATTAATCGTTCTCTAGAAATAACTACATTTGGGTTTTCCATAAAGGTATATAGAAGATTGAATTCATGTTTGGTTAGTTCTAATTTCTTATCAAACAGTAATACCTCACCTTTTCGTGGTTTAATACATAGACCTTTATGTGCTATTTTTTGGCAATACTGACCCGTCCGTCGTAAAACAGCTTCTACATGAGCCATCAGCTCCTCTGGATGAAAAGGTTTTGTAAGATAATCATCCGCACCGATTTTTAACCCATGAATTTTATCCTCTGTACGTGCCTTCGCTGACAGCATAATGATAGATACCTCATTTCGTTCTTGCTCTCTTATCCATGTACAGAATTCCTCTCCTGACAGTTTGGGTAGCATTAAATCAAGTACGACCATACACGGATGACTAGTCAAGAACACTTTTTTGGCTGTTTCCCCGTCTGCCGCCTCCAACACATGGTATCCGAATTTTTTTAAATACGTACTGATTAGCTCTCGGATCATTTTATCATCTTCCACCACTAATATGGTCTGTTCCATTCTACTCACCTCTTGTCCATTATACTATGACAGAGAATTAATCCATAGTCTCAAGCACTTGTATCATTTGCTCATACGTTAATGGACCAAATGTTTTAAACTGAATAATTCCTTCCGAATCTATCATAAATGAAGTAGGTATTGGCTGTATCGCATAAATAGCTGCCACCTCAATGACTTCATCTAGTAAAATGGGAAAAGTTAAGTCATATTCATCTACAAATTGTTGTATTTGATTGATATCAGACTCTGTTTCTGTTAAGTTAACCGCCAGAATTTCAATATCTGTATTTTGATAGAACTCTTCCATATCCGGCATTTCTGCGCGACATGGCGGACACCAAGTTGCCCAAAAATTAATCATGACCCTACTGCCACGATAATCTGATAGAGCAGTTTCTTCTCCATTTAATGTTGTTAATCGAAAATCTGGTGCAATATTACCAATTTCCAATCCAACGGTATTTTCTATCTGAGAAGACTCCTGACCACTTTCTTCCGACAATTCTTCATTTTCTACCTCTTCTTTATCCACTTCTTCAACCACTTCCTGATCTTTTTGTAAATCATCCGATTGAAATACAAATTCATATATTGCCCAGCCAAACATCACTAACAAGATAATTGCCATGACCGCTTTTCTCATCAAAACACCTCCCAATCTGTCAAAGCTCAACCTTATAGAAAAATTTCCACTTAACTAAGTTCCATTACATATATTATTATTTTTTACTCCATACGTTTAAATTGCTGTAACATTTGGTCATAATTCATTGCACCAAGATTAATGAATTGTATCCTCCCATTTGAATCAATCATATATGATGTTGGATATGCATAAATTTCATAAGATTCCATAATAGCGGATTCTTCATCCATTAATATTGGGAAAGTCAAATCAAACTCTTTTACAAAATCGACAACTACTTCCTTGTTCCTTTCTGTTTCCGTCATATTAACTGCCAATATAGTAATATCTTCTTCATCATTAATTTTTTGCATATCAGGCATTTCTGCTCGACATGGAGGACACCAAGTTGCCCAAAAGTTAAGCATAACAAGTTCCCCTTGATAATCAGATAATTTCGCTTGTTCACCATCTAATGTGGTCACTTCAAAATCAGGAGCAACTTCTCCTTTTTCCAATCCGATTTCATCTAAGTTCATTTCTGCACTCGATTCTTCCCTGGGTTGAGTGGTTATACTATTACCTAACCTCGCATCATCCTCCACTTCTGTATCAGACGATGAACTTACAAACTCAAATATAGCCCAACCAAGCATCCCTATGACAATGATAATAGGTATTATTTTTTTCATTGTATAATCCCCCCCGTTTTTATCCTAATCGGGACAGCCATGTATCTTGTATTAAATCAAGCAAAAATGCGGAAATACGAGGCATCAAACCAAAAAATAAAACGAGGCCCATTATAATCATCAACAGTCCTCCAGCCTTTATGATTATTCCACTATAACGTACGATCCATTTCGTTGAGCCTAGAAAAAACGTTAAAATAATGAAAGGCAAGGCAAAACCTATGACATAAAAAACCGTGTAGAATATCCCTTGTCCGGGATTTGTAGCCGCTAATAGCAAAATAGAGCCAAAAATGGGTCCAATACAAGGTGTCCACCCAGCAGCAAATCCTAAACCAACAAAGAAAGTTCCCATAAATCCTACTGGTTTTTTAGTATGATGCAAGCGCCTTTCTTTCATTAAAGCGGGTACCGTAATCCATCCAGCAACAAATAACCCCATAAATATAATAAAAATTCCAGCCATTCTCTGGATGAGTAGACCTGTATCTCCAATCAGTAAATTTTGCGCCCATTGTCCTAAAAAAGAAGCACTAGCCCCTAAACTGATAAATACCAGAGATACTCCCAGTAAAAAAAAGAATGAATGACTTAATAGTTTTCTGCGAATCTTCGTATTATGATCTCCCTGTAAGTCCTTTACACTAATACCGGTAATATAAGACATATAGGCAGGGAAAATTGGTAATACACAAGGAGATAAAAAGGACAACGCACCTGCTCCAAGAGCTAAGACAATCCCCATTAGTAACACTGTATCTGTTTCAATAATACCCATTATGCTTTCCTCTTCCTTTCATTTATAATTAGAACCGACAAACAACCAGTAAAAAACATAAGGATAAACCATCGCTCGATTAGATAACCAAACACGGAGACAAAAGGATAAATAAAACTCAGTCCCAACATACCTATAGTCCAACCTGTTAATACTATTTTCAAGAACAGATAAATTGATAGGTAACTACGTAGCAAAAAGAATGTAATCAGCAATATAACCAATACAATCAGATACCCAATTGCGTATAGGTCGTTTCCCAAAATCACTTGAAAAAACTCATAGAAAAAGAGAGAGAGTAAAAAGATATGTGTAAACGCTTCAAAAAACTTTAATGTTTCTAAATTTTTATGCTTCAAATGATAAATAACAGTGATGGCAGTAAACAGGACTGCCAGATAAAACGCTTTTGAATCACTTGGGTAAGCCAGTACAGCAAGAGGATCCTGAACAAACAAGGAAAAATTTAATAAT
Organism: Amphibacillus sp. Q70; assembly: GCF_052055485.1. Taxonomy (GTDB): domain Bacteria; phylum Bacillota; class Bacilli; order Bacillales; family Amphibacillaceae; genus Amphibacillus. The sequence continues at coordinate 3,911,319 of NZ_CP197171.1, forward strand.
ATTTTTCCAATCCAAATAAAAATAATGAAATTAAGTAATTGTGAAATCAATGCTTCTATATATTTTTTCTTTTCTTCTTTTAGAAAATCACCGAATATATAGAAGAAAACAAATCCTATAATGAAACTGATAATAATGATTCCAATTGCTATAACCTTGGTTACTATTACCATATCCTAATCCTCCATTTTTCTACTATCCGCTATCATACTTGTCTAATGTGAAAATTTGATGAAAATGAATCTTATTTCGTTGAATAAAAAAAAATAATATATATCATATTTACCTTTATATTGCAATATTGTTAAGATCTTTATCTTTCTTACTCGAAGCACTACTTTTACTCTAAGAGTCTCCCTTTATATAACTCATATAGTATATAATCCTGTATGACATCATCGAGGATATGCATACAATACATATCGGTCAGGTGCATTTCCTATCATTGAAAAGGGATAACAGGTAGAAACAGTTAAGTATTCATCTTCTCGCGAAGGATCGATCACTGTTGTATTGTTTGCCGCAACAATTTCATGATCATGAATTTCATATATATACGTTCCATATTCCATTTTTACATGAAATTCATCACCATGTTCTAACTGATCGAAATTCCTGAAAACAGTATCCCTATGTCCTGAAAGAAGAATTTGCCTATTTTGACCTGGGAGACCTGTATCATAGTAATGACCTACTCCTTGAGCAAGTTCTTCTTCGTCCGTACCTGCAACTATCGGAATCTCCCGATCTAATTTAGGTATATATAGCAATCCCATTGTTTCCCCTTTTTCATACACCATATCCAACACTTCTTCATCCGTTATGTCTTTTAATGCTTGTTCCTCTGTTACAAGCATTTCTTGTGCTTCGGAAAGCCTTTCCTTTTCCTTATAAGATGAACTCCACAAGTGATATCCTCCAAAAGATAAGATAAAAACTCCTGCAATAATGAGTATCCAAGAAAGTAATTTAAGCATCTCATTCACCTTTCTAAATGAAAATCATAATTCTTAGTACTTCCTAATTTATCTCAAAGATACGTTAACTGACTAGTCGTGATACTACCCACTATATAGACATTTCTTATATCCCAAAAATATCTATAATGTATCTTTATTTTTAATTTCCTATAAGTACAAAAGCGCAGAGTGTCCTTACAGGTTAAAATCGCCACATCGTGTCACAACGCCTGAGATTGGAGCTGGGACTCAGAATAAGAAAGATATTTATTCTTGCACGATCAAAAAAATAAAAGACTTTATTGGCGATCGTCTAAGTCAAACGATAGCATTCGCCAGAAAGACTTGGCGATAAGCCAGGTTTTTCTAACCTTGTAAATGCTCCGTAGTTTTCCTTAGTGTGATTACTCGTCCCAACGTAGTGATTGGCGGTTACTCGTCCCAACGAAAACATTTGTATTGGCACCTTCTGTTCGTCACAGCAACATACGAACTGCGCCCATGACCCATCTTCCAACAAATAGTTATCCATAAGGACAAATTTTATAATTTACTAAACTATAATAAAACAGTGAAGAAAAAGGACTTCACTGCCAATTGCGTTCTTCTATCGATTCAAATGAACAGTTTTTCAATACTTATTTAGTACTTGCATTATTTTTTCAGGGTTAAATCCTGATATCAATTCTCCCTTTATTAAAGTTTGCGGAACAGATAATCTTCTTATTTTCACAATAAGTTGAAACATTGCAATTGGATTTATATCTATATTTATTTCTTTATATTGTATTGCTAAAGTATCCAATAGGCTTTTAACCATGTCACATATAGGACATAAAGTTGACGTATATATAATTACTGTTTGTTTCATCACTATACCTCATATTACTAAATATCATGATCTTTTAGACATTCAGTTCATTTTTCTTTAAATAAGTTCAATAGCTTATTCAGCATCTCTGTCTATAGTTATTTATCATGTTTTTACAATCGATTCTGTCATTGTTATACTGTTTTTTACTGATTGAATCATACTACAATTTTTATTAGCTAATTTTAATACTTTTTCTAACTCTTTTTCTGTTGCATTTGTAGAGCTAACAATAAAGGTAAGATGTATTTTTTCAATACGATTAGCAATGTCAGAATTACGCTCGATATCGGCAGTAACATGAATATCGGTAAATATAATTCTCATTTTCTCTAATATTTTTTTAAATGTTAGACTACTACAACCTACAATAGCTGTTACCATCAACTCATAAGGTCGGTAGCCATACTCACCCTGTCCAGAAACCTGTAGTTCTCCATATTCAGCATTTACCTGAAATCCATGATCTTTCATATGATATTGAAGCATTTATCCATCCCCTTTCGTAATCACATCTATAATGATAACTTGACAATGTGAAAGTTTAATGAAAATCATCAACAAATTAGGATTCTATTTCTTAACTGTTCATATTGCTGATAGCCTATATCTCCAGTCTCACAAAGAATTTCTCTCACCTTCTTCTCAATATAGTTACGATTGGAATCTAGTGAATAATGCTAATAAAGTTTCCAGAAATCCGTGAAATGATCTTTTTAAATTTCTTTAATAACCCCTTATCCTTCTCTCATTTCCTTACTTGTTAAGTGAGATAATCAAACTTTTCCATAATTGTTATCCGTAACTAGGAATTTTAATCATTTCTTAACAAGACAAAACAGCCTAAGAAAAACTCTAGGCTGTTTTTTAAACTTTTTTATTGATCGATCGCACGATGTTCAATATTCAATTATTTATCATGAAGTTAGCAATTTTTCACGCAAATAAGCTTGCTCTGTCAAGTCAATGTTCAAGGCTTCTTTTACATAGTTAGGAACACTATTATAGTGCTTGCGTATCGTCGCAAAAGTGCTTTCTAGATACATTCTATCAACAAGTAACGCTCGCTCTAGCGCACGTTTATGTTCTGGATCAACAATAGTCGTTGAAAAATTCGCTAATATCTGTTGATTGGCCTGTTGCCGTTGTCGATTGGTTTGTAAATAATCTTCAAAGATGAGCTCTTGATCAACTTCTAATAAACTCAATAATAGTGCTGCACCTACACCAGTTCTATCCTTCCCAGCAAAACAATGAAATAATACTGCTCCTTCTTCTTGTTTAATCATTTCTTGTAGAAAAGCTTGATAGCCTTTTTGAGCAATAGGATCTAAAATGAGCTGTTCATAGACGTTGATCATAGCCTTATCTACTTGAAGGACATTGGCATGTTTTAATAAATCATATAGACTAGTCGTATTTTTATCTATATCTTCCATAACATCGATATGAAGATATTCTACACCAGTAAACAGATCATCAGGATTCTTTCTTACCTCTTCTTTTCCTCGTAGATCAATAATTTTCTTCAATTGGTATTGTGAAATTAATTGTTCCCGATCTTGCTTAGCAATTGACACTAATTCACCAGAACGCAGAATACGTTTGGATTTGACTTTTTTACCTGCTTTATTTGCAATACCACCGAGATCTCGAAAGTTAACAACCGTATGCATAGTGCTCCCCCCTATATTTTTTTAATACAAACTATACTACCATAAAGGGGAGAATCTTCAACCATTTTGGTATTAGCCTACCTCTGATTGAATGCATGAAAAATGTTATGAACAAGTGCCGACAGTCAAAAACGGCAGATAAGTCTGGATAATCATTTACTATTAATAGACAAAATATTTTTCACCCTTATTTCCATCTCCTCATTGTCTCGGATGCCCAGTTCACCTCATCTATTGAATACATTCAACTTTGACATCTATTCATTTACCTAACAACAAGACTGACTAGCCAAATTGCTAAAGCGACAATAATAATATAGCTGATAAGTGACTCAACAAACCCCATCTGAAATTTCCATACATAAAATAATAGCAACAGTGCCCCAATAACAATCGCAAGTATGATTAACCAAACAGGCATTTTAAGAATGACAAAACCAATGGCAAGCAGAACAACTGCACTAACAACTAAACTCAAGAAGTTGAGACTCAGCCACTCTGTCAGAGGAAACTCAAAAAATCCCCACAATCCAATAACTATTCCAATAATCACTAATGACCAACCCAATATCAATAAACCCATTGAACGTTCTCCCTTCCTTTGTTTGTTTTTTATCATTTATTTATTCATGACTTCTTTTTGAATGAATAAAAATATAATTCATTCATTATTAGGTAAAAGAATTCGCCATTATAATTAATGGAGCTCTTATTTTGTACTTAATCCATCAACAATCATGTCGGCTAACAATTCCAATACTTGCGGGTAATGCTGACTTCCCACTTCTTCCTTATGAATATCAACAACAACCAAGGCATTGAATAGTGCAAGTATCGTATCTAAATCAATATCTTTTCGAAATTGACCAGATGCTTGCCAACGTTTAATATTATCTATCAAAACACTATAGATAAAACTATTTTTCCATACATCTGCTTCTTGGTTATAGTTCGAAAGCATTTGACTCACTTCAGTATTTTGATACCATTCCGCTAAAATAAGATTATCCTCACTCATAGCAATTATAGCTTTGAGAAATTGCTGAATCATCGGCTTTGGCGGCTGATTTTCATCAATTTGTGAAATAATCGTTCGTTTAGCCTGTTCATTTTCAGCTTGATATACTTGATTAAAAATTTGCTCCTTAGACGAATAGTATTTATAAAATGTTCCTACGGCAACATTGGCTTGTTCAGTAATAGCTGAAATATTCGTCTTTTTGAAGCCTTGTTTTAAAAAGAGAGCACGAGCAGCATCAAAAAGCGCTTGTTGTTTATCTTTCTGATTCATTTTTTACCTCTTTTCTTAGTGAATGAATTATCATTTTATTCATTCACTAATATACAGCTAAAAAAATAGTTTGTCAATACATTTTTGCGAACAATCTAATGAGAACTTGATAATTGTATTTTAAACTATTATACGATAAAGTAAGCATATGAAAAATCTCACTATTCTTAGTTTATTATTACTTTAAGTAATATAGACAAGTGTATTTTTTACACGATAGGAAAAGATAACATTCCAGCGAAAATTTACGATTGGACAAGTAATCATACTAAGAGTAGCAACGAAACAGGAATTTTAGCGATTCAAGTTTAAGTAAAACTAACACTTTCAAAAAACTTCGGCTAAAGTTCCCAAATCCTAAGAGAACATTAAGTCTAGCGCATGTATGTATCAATGAGTGAAAGTGGTTTTTCCTAAAATAGGTTAAAAAGGAGATGAATAGATGAATAACAAGATTAAGATAGGTATTGTTGGTTATGGAAACCTAGGTAAAGGTGCAGTTGAGGCAATTAAACAAACGGAAGATATGGAGTTAATTGCTGTTTTCTCTCGGAGAGACCCTAAAGACTTAGTCATTGATGAACCAAATGTTAAAACCTTACATGTTTCCGAGGCAAATGATTATAAAGATGAAATTGACGTTATGTTACTTTGTGGTGGTTCTGCTACAGATTTACCTGAGCAAACCCCTCAATTCGCTAGTCTATTTAATACGGTAGACAGCTTTGATACACATGCTAAAATTCCTGAGTTTTATCAATCCGTCAATGAAGTCGCACTTGAAAATAATACAACTGCAATCATCTCTGTTGGCTGGGATCCCGGTCTCTTCTCAACCAATCGTGTGATGGCAGATGCCATTTTACCAAATGGAGAAAACTACACGTTTTGGGGTAAAGGACTCAGTCAAGGGCATTCAGATGCAGTCCGTAGAGTAAATGGTGTAAAAAATGGGGTTCAATATACGATTCCCTCGGAAACAGCCATTGAAAAAGTTAGAAGTGGTGCCAACCCTGAATTAACAACAGCCGAGAAACATGATCGTATCTGCTATATTGTTGCTGAAGAAGATGCAGATAAAGCGGCAATCGAGCATGAGATTAAAACAATGCCAAACTATTTTGCTGATTACAATACCGAAGTGCATTTCATTACAGACGAAGAATTAAATCGTGATCATTCAAAAGCACCACATGGCGGTTTCGTGATTCGAGGCGGGCAAACAGGACTGGATAATAAGCAAATCTACGAATTCTCACTTAAATTAGATAGTAATCCTGAATTCACATCAAGTGTCATGGTTGCTTACGCAAGAGCTGCTTACCGATTGAACAAAGAAAAACAATTCGGTGCCAAAACCGTTTTTGATATTGCACCAGGCTATATTTCTCCACGTTCAGCAGAAGAATTGCGCAAAGACTTTTTATAATTAGTAATAAGAGTGGAATCCTCACTGACTAGCGTGTAGGTCCCACTCTTATTTATTGCAGATAACCGTCCGGTACAATGATTTTGGTGGAGCGAGTAGTTGAAACAATATGGTCAACACGACCGTTTTGGAAATATACTTCGCTTTCCGTGAGCTTGTCCCATAGCCGTCTTTACGGAAAACTTCCACCTGTAATTGACTTGCTCCAGACATCAAGTCGAATGGGAGGTATTGGAGGGGGGCAAATATTGAGGCAACGTATGAGGATAACTGGCATTTTATCGATGAACAATTAAGCGACCGGATCACTGACTATGATGGCATTTTTTGCAGTAATGATTTAATGGCTTATGCATGAGTCATGTATGCAAAATCCAAAGGAATCAAGGTTCCAGAACAATTAAAAATCATTGGCTATGATTATCATAGTTTCACTCAAATGTTACAGGAGCCTAAACTAACCTCGATTAAGCAACCTATCGAACAGTTGGGTAAAAGTTTAGCACGTACATTAATCAAGCAAATCCAACACAAAGATACTGGTGATCAAGTTGAACGAACTCTATACGATGTTGAATTAATTAAAGGACATACAACTTAAATCAATACTTATTTAATGTAATTGAATACCAAAACTTCTCTTATAGAAAAGCGAAGGCCATCACCAAGTCTCTATAGTGAAAGCCTTCGTTTTAATTATGTTATCATCGATAGACTATAAAAGAAGTTTTGGTATTTTAATTTGACAGCAGTTAAAATTTATTATACAATTATCTTGAATTCAAGATAAAAAATATTGCGATTCATTGTTAGTTCCAACTAAAATCAGGGAATTAGATTAAGGGGGCGGTATATTGTTAACATTTGATCCGAAACTAATTTCTGAACGACAAAATTACAAATTTTTAATTGGAACGGTCATTCCTCGCCCAATTGCTTTTGTAACAAGCGTTGGTGAAAATGGAGGATTAAATGGAGCACCCTTTAGTTATTTCAATATTGTTTCATCCAATCCACCAATGATTTCACTTGCTATTCAAAGGAAGAATGGACAAATGAAGGATACAGCCAAAAACATTAAGACAAACAAGGAATTTGTCGTCCATGTTGTCGATAACCAAAATGTTGAAAAAATCAATCAAACAGCTGCGTCATTACCATCAAATCAAAGTGAAATCGATCAAGCTGATTTAACCCGAATTGAAAGTGAAAAAATTTTGGTACCAGGAGTTAAAGAAGCGAAAATCCGCTTTGAATGTAGATTAGAACAAGCTTTAGAGTTAGGTGAAGATCATTCAATTGGAGTAGATCTTTTAATCGGTAAAATTGTTCAATATCACCTTGATGAAGATATTTATGATCAAAATCAGCGCATTGATCATGACATGTTGGAGGCAGTAAGTCGTTTAGCAGGCAACAATTATGCCAAAATTGGTGAAGTATTTGAAATAGAAAGACCTGATTAGTTAGACAATGCTTTTTATTGATAAAAATACTCACTTTTGGGTAAAACAATAATATAAGATTTAAAAATAAAGGAGATGGAAAAAATGTCAAACGTTAAATTAGCCGTTATTTTTTACAGTATGGGTGGAACGAATTATCAGTTAGCACAGTGGGCTGAAGAAGCCGGAAAAGAAGCTGGAGCAGAAGTAAGAGTTTTAAAGGTAGAAGAATTAGCACCACAAGCTGTTATTGAAGGAAATGAAGCCTGGAAAGCAACAGTGGAGGCAACAAAAGATATTCCTGTAGCCACGTCAGAAGATATTGAGTGGGCAGATGCAATGATCTTTAGCGCCCCTACGCGCTTTGGTGTTATGCCATCACAGATGAAACAATTCCTTGATATTCAAGGTGGTATCTGGGCAAGTGGCAAAACCGTAAATAAAGTTGTAAGTGCGATGAGTTCAGCCCAAAATCCACATGGCGGTCAGGAAGCTACTATATTATCCTTATATACCTCTATGATGCACTGGGGTGCGATTATTGCAGCGCCAGGATACACTGACCCCGTTTTATATGGTGCGGGCGGAAATCCTTATGGCACAAGCGTTTCTGTTGACCAAGATGGAAACATGGTTGAAGATGTTAAAGATGCAGTAAAACACCAAGCTAAGCGAACAATCAATATTGCAGAATGGGTTAAAAAAGGGAATCAATAAGTTGAAATATATAGGGCTGTTGCACAATTAGCTAGCTAATTGTGCAACAGCCCTTTTTGTGAGTCTTAGAAATGGGAATAAAACATTCTATTCAACCTTTGAATTAAATCTTTGTTTGAAATACAAGATAGAGATGCCTTCTATTCGACATTTTAGCTTGAGGTTTCATTTGAAATGAAGGATAGAAGGATGCTATTCGACTTTTTGACTTGAGATTTTATCTGAACTGATGGATAGAAGGGTTCTATTCGACATTTGGGCTTGAACTTTTGTTTGAAATGATGGATAGAGGCGCCCTATTCGACATTTTAACTTGAGGTTTCCTCTGAACTGATGGTTAGAGGCGCCCTATTCGACATTTTAACTTGAGGTTTCCTCTGAACTGATGGTTAGAGGCGCCCTATTCGACTTTTTGGCTTGAGGTTTCATTTGAACTGATGGATAGAGGCGCCCTATTCGACATTTTAACTTGAGGTTTCCTCTGAACTGATGGATAGAAGGGTTCTATTCGACATTTTGACTTGAGGCTTCCTCTCAAATGATGGATAGAAGGGCTCTATTCAACTTTTTGACTTGAGGCTTCCTCTCAAATGATGGATAGTTTCAAATCTGTAAAAAACATATAGCATAATAAAAAGAGCTGTTGCACTATTTATTTCTCATTTTGCAACAGCTCTATTTTTTTAAATTAGTTTTTTAGTTCTTTTTATTATAGAATGTTGTACCTGTTTTACCTACCATCGCATCTTTAGCTTTTTCAAGTGAGGATATAATCGCTTTACGATTTGATCCAGATTCTACAAAGGCAACTGCTGATTGCACTTTAGGCAGCATGCTTCCTGGAGCAAATTGACCTTCTTCTATTAATTGTTTCGCTTCCTCAACAGATACATTTTCTAAATCTTGCTGATTTGGTGTACCAAAGTGAATGGCGACACGTTCTACAGCTGTTAAAATAAACAAGTAATCCACATCAAGTTCTTCAGCTAAACACTCACTAGCTAAATCCTTATCGATAACAGCTTCAATCCCACGCAATTTTATCCCGTCTTCTATAACGGGAATGCCTCCCCCTCCAACAGTGATCACAATTTGTCCTGCATCAACTAAATGTTGTACCACATCTTTCTCAACCACTTTTTTCGGTTTTGGTGACGGAATAACACGTCGGTAGCCACGACCAGAATCCTCTATATAGGTATGTCCTGTTTGTTCAATTAATTTTTCAGCTTCTTCTTCAGAATAAAAGGAGCCTATCGGTTTAGTTGGATTATTAAATGCAGGATCATTAGGATCAACAACGACTTGAGTCACAACTGTTGCGACACTTTTTTGTATGGTTCTGTTTTTTAACTCTTCACTAATCGCATTTTGGAGGTGATAGCCTATATACCCTTGACTCATCGCTCCACACTCAGGAAATGGCATCATTGGAATGGAAGAATTTATATTTGATGCAATTTCAAAAGCCTGATTAATCTTACCAACCTGTGGCCCGTTTCCGTGAGCAATGACAACCTCATGACCTTGTTCGACAAGGCTAACAACTGTTTTCGCTGCCTCTTTCACGAGTTCTAGTTGTTCCTCTGGTGTGTCACCTAATGCATTTCCACCAAGGGCAATTAGTACTTTACCCATTGCTTAGTTCCCCCTTATATTTATTAGCAAATGTAAGCAAGGCCTTTTCAAAGCATGCTTTTGGTGGATGAACGACACCTGCACCAATTTGCCCAATCCCCGCTACTTTATGAGCAATTCCTGAATTGATCACGGGTAAAATATTCGTATCGACTACTTTTCGAATATCGATTCCACATGCAGAACCACGGAAATTCAAGGTTGGAATCGAATAGTTACTATTTTCTCCTGCGGTGATTTCATGCATTTGTTCACTATATTGGATAGCATCTTCAACGTCACCACCAACAAATTGAACAATGGCTGGGGCGCCACCCATGGCGAATCCACCAATCCCTGTTGTTTCTGTAATCGTACTGTCACCAAGATCAAGTGCGGCATCTTCAGTTGTATACCCTGGGAAGAGGAGTCCGTTCACATGATTAGCTGGTGCAGTGAACCATTCATTTTCACCCATACCGCTTAAACGGATACCGAATTCAACACCATTACGGCACATTGTCGTTACAACCGTAGAATATTGAACACCATGAGCAGCATCCAACATTGACTTACATGCTGGCATCGATAAGTTTAGAAAATAATGTTCATTACCCTTTAGGAACTGAAGGACTTCTTTGATTTCAGTTTTATTCAGATCAGTGAGCATGAAATACTCAACCATTTCTCGATAGAATAAACTCGTTGATGCCTTATTACGATTATGACATTCATCACCCATATGTAGGGCTTGTGCTGTTAATGATTTTAAATCGATACCATCCGTCAAGGCTAGAGCCTTTTTCAAAGCTGGTGCATACGTTTTTTCGAGCCAATTTAGACGATCTAATACTTCACTTGAAAAAGCACCAAATCTTAGTACTTTTCCTAGGCCTTCATTAACGGTGCAATAGGCTTTATTACCAAACGTTTTATTTTCAACGATATGGACAGGCATTGAAGGAGAAACTACTCCTGCCATAGGTCCAACTGTCGAGTGTTCATTACATGGTGAAAAATCAATTTCCCCTGATCCTGCAAGTTCACGTGCCTCTTCTTCATTTGATGCAAGTCCCTCATAAATCAATGCACCAATGACGGCACCTTGTTGTGGACCACACATATTGTCCCACTCAATCGGTGGACCCGAATGAAGAATTTTTTTCTCATGCATGCCTGGAACAACGTTTTTAGCTTGATCAATATCGATGAGAATCGGGTGAGAATCTGTGATTCTTTTGATCACTTCTTTATTCGCTTCTTCAACCTTTTCATTATCGACCAGCTCGTCTAGCGCTTCAATTAATTCTACATTCCCCCCCGCAGGTGGCTCCCAATCAACTTGAACCGCTTCAACATTTTGTAAATCCAGATCTTTCTTAAAGGTCGATGTTCCTATATTAATGACGCGCAATGAATCTTGAAATAATTGCTCGTTTTTACTCATCATAATGCCTCCCTATTCTTGTTGATATACTCATTATTTCTGTGAATCATTTAATTTCTGATCAATCTTTACTATTTCTTCAGAGAATCATTCCACTATAGAACTTAGGCAAAAGTGAATATTAACCAAAATCATAGCTAATGGATTCTCTCACTACAGCTGATGGTACTTAAGTTAACTATGAGATAAGCTGTGCCGCCATTTTTACGGCTGATTCATTACTTTCTGAAATATAAACACCAGCGTCTCTTAGTATTGCTGTTTGTTCTTGAAGACTTTGCTTGTCTTTATTTGTCCCGCAAATATAACCAATAATGGCAAGGTGACGTCCATCCGCTTCAGCTAGCTGCTGTGCTTCCTTAATCGTTTCAATGGTCACCCCAACTGGATCATCATGAGATCCATAGCCAAGTTCAAAATCCATTAATAAGACAGCTGTTTCAGAATCTTTCGCTTCCTGTGTAATTCGTGAATTACGTAAGGTTGGATCAATCATTGGATGGGGTTTACCGACAGTAAATTCATCTTCACCCATATCTAATAACACATGACCTTGGCTAGTAGACAGATTGACTAGTTTTTCATCAGCTTTTTTAGCTACATTACTTTTGATCTCCCCTGTTAAAGGACGTAAAATAGATAATGCTTCGGATGTTAACGTTCCACCACAATACAAACCACGTACATATTTTTGTGAGCCACTTAGTTTACCTTTTTGTTCTGTGATCCACTGTTCTTGTTCTAAATTCTCTTCATCTTTAAAGGTAATTGAAGGATCTACATGTTCAACGAGTCTTTTTGCAGCACCTGTTAAGGTATTGGCAAATGTTGCTCCAGCTTCTTCCACAGCGGTAGCATCTCCATCAATAAAGCAAATAACAACAGGTTTACTAGCCTTTTTCACTTGTGCAAGAATTTTTTCTTGGACACTTTCTGCTGGCGGCTTAGAAATCAGACCAATAATATCCGTGTTTTCATCTTGCTCTAGGGCTTCTAAACCTGCCAACATCATGATTCCACCGATGGATTCATGAAGATCACGCCCACCTGTTCCAATCGCCTGAGAAATACCATAACCGAGACGATCAACCTGCACCATAACTTCCTGTAAACCTGTACCAGAAGCAGCAACAAGACCGATATTGCCCTTGTTCACTTTATTAGCAAAACACAAGCCTGCTTGATTCAGCATAGCGGTTCCACAATCTGGACCCATGACAAACAATCCTGCTTCTTTCGCTTTTTCCTTTATCTCCTTTTCATCTTCTAAGCTGACATTATCACTAAAGATCATGACATTAAGACCCTTTTTAATCGCTTGGCGTGCTTCACGAGCAGCATATTGCCCTGGAACGGAAATAACTGCAAGATTTGCTTCCGGCATAGTATCCAGTGCCGAATTCAACGTCTTAAGTGGTTTATCCTCATTGTTTTTCTTCGATGACTTTTTGGAATATAATTGATCATTAATATATTCCATAACCTCTTCAACTCGTTCTTCAGTCTCCGTTTTTACCGCAATAACCAAATCGTTATCTGTCGCCTCTTTAGCCTCATCTGTTAAGAGACCGATATTATCTAATAAATCCTTGTTCATTTGTGTCGCCATTGATACAACAGCTTCTTCAACACCCTCTAACTCGAGAATTTTTCCCGATAAAGACATGAGTGTAACAGAATCATGATAAGCATTTTTTTCAATTATTACTTTTGATCCCATTGTGATACCTCCCTAATAAATTTGAAATTCTATAATTAAACCCTAAATAGGGTATTTTAACTAAAATGATCTTGCTTGCTTTTTTAGAAAAACTCGCTTTCGCTCACTAGCACATGGATGTGTTGGCTTCGATGTTCCCATAGGACAAGGAGAGCTTCGGAGCGATACATCGCACAAAGAAAATAGATCTTTATTTTCGAGGACATGGGAAACTTAGTCGAAGATCCTTTGAAAGATTCAGTTTTTCTTATACTTAGGACGTTAGAATTTCCGCTTCGTCGAATAACTTCGGCCCTGAAATTTTATACTTTCCTAATGTGCGTTCTTTGCTGTCTAACTAAACCGATAGCCCTCAGAGAAGTCGTTTATTGAGGGTAAATGAGTTCGTTAAAACAAGTAACTGTATCAATACTCCATCGTTACTTCTTAGTTTTTGTAACGGGAAATCATAAATACAAGGTTTTAGTGAGCAGTAAAGTTTGCCGAAAAATCCTAATCTTTCATGCCATTCAATGGGTTCCCTGGAAAAATTTGATCATTTCTAAACATCCAAGCTGTTCAAGCTATATTTTAAACTCGTCACCATTCCCGTTGCCATATCAGTTCCTGACAACGATCCAATCGCAAAAACCTTTTCGATACTATCAATAAGTATTACATCAGCTTGAGTTGTACAAAGATCGTTAATAAAATTTAACAATCTTTCTCGCGTTCTTCCTTCAATACTTGCTTTAATCATCATCACACTAATATCTGTTGTTGAAAGATCCATATTTTTGAGCAAATGCATTAATTTTCTAAATATCGTTTGTGGCTTTTCTTCATCGATCAGATTTAATACCGTAATAAAACCAGTTAAGAAATCATCACCTGATGGAGTTAAACCATTTCCCAAACCAATCAGTGCCTGAACACTTTCTTTTAGTATTTTGGGCTCTTGATCTAGGCATGATAAAAAATAGCTAATTCTTTTTTCAAGTTCTTTTTCTACCAGTGAAACGTTTGGCTTACCTAGTCGAGATAAATGGTTTTTCTCATAATAATACTTTGCCCCACCCGATGGTGTGTTTGCTTGTAGTAACTCATGATAGACATTAAGGTTCTTTTGAAAAACTGACTTATATTGGTGTAAGTGAATTGCTAATTTCTTTGGGCACCAAAGTTTCCCTGTCTCAAGGTTCACCAATAATTTATTAGCTATCTCTAAATGATTATTCTTTAGAAAAACTGGATCTCCCTTATCAATGTCTAAAGCAAGAAAACTTATTGAATCATTCGTTGCCAACCGGATCGAGTATGGTCCATTATCCAAATCTTGTTTGAGTATGCTATATAGCTTATTGGATTCACTCTGAAAATTAATGACCCGTTTAAAGATACTGTGGATATTACCCACCTTCTTCGCTGGCTGTTGCTTAGATTTTACAACCCATTCATTAAATCCTTCATCAAATGAGAGGGAGAAAAATCTAAGATGTTGCTTCTGTCTCATTGATTGTTCTCTCCCTCATCAATCGCTTCATTTTCTCCAGTGCAAGCTGGCAATAATTATTTTTAATCATTTTTAGGCAGCACTAAGTTCATAATGATTGCCACCAATGCGGCTGGAACAACACCAGATGTTAAAGCAAAGTGAATACTATCAGGTAATAAGTGTGTGGCTTCAGGTATAATATTCAACCCAACACCAAGTCCTAAGGAAATTGAGATAATTAACATATTGCGGCTATCGAATTTTACTTTTTTCAATAATGAAAGTCCTGAAACAGCAACCATTGAAAACATAGCTAATGCTGCCCCGCCTAAAACGGGCTCAGGCATAATCGCAATCATAGATGAGAATTTAGGAAGAAGTGCTAAAATAATTAAAATAACTGCGCCTATTCTTACAACATACTTACTAAAAACACCTGTCAAATTGACGACACCGACATTTTGTGTAAAAGAAGTGTTTGGAAAACTGTTATAAAAGGCAGCTAAGACACTACTTATTCCATCAGCTACGACACCACCGCTTAATTCTTCATCAGATGGTTCCCGTCCCTCAGCTCCATTTGTAATAGCAGATACATCGCCCATCGTTTCGATCGTTGTCGCAAGATACATAAAGAGCATCGTTAAAATGGCAACCGGCTTAAATGCTAATTTATATTGAAATGGCTTAGGAAATGAGAGCCAATTAGCTTCCAATACTGGCGCGAAATCAACTAAGTTAAAAAAGGCAGCAATAATATAGCCAAAAATAATCCCAATCAATATCGATGAAGATTTTAAGAATTTATTTTTACTTTGATTAAATACAATGATCGTTACTAGTACAATCGTTGCAATCAATAAACTGGTCAGATCACCTAGATTCTCTCCTCCACCAGCAGCTTGTTCAATGCCTACAGGTATTAAAGTAATCCCGATTGTTAAAACGACAATCCCGCTGACTAAAGGGGGAAATACACGTTTTAATCTTTTTAAGTTTTTTCCGATCAAAATTTCAAATAATGCCCCAATTAAACTTGCCCCCAATACACCTGGTATGCCATAATCTTCAGCAATAAGCAAAACTGTTGCAATAAAAGCATTACTTGTTCCCATGACAATTGGAAGACCTGAGCCTATCCCCTTATACTTAGCAAGCTGGATAAAAGTTGTTATTCCTGCCATAAGTAAAGCACACTGAATTAAAAAAGTTGTTTCCGATGATGATAGACCTAACAATCCTGATACCAAAAGGGGTACAGTGATATTAGCGGCAAACACTGCTAGTACATGTTGGAAAGCCAATGGAATCGCCTTAACAAGTTTAGGTCTATCGTCGATGCCATAGATAATTTCTAATTCACTTTTTTGATTTTTTTCCATTTTCACCACACCTTTATCTAATTAAACCATCCATATTTATAAACTATTGTTGGTGGCAAAATACAGAATGTCAGATCATATTATTAAACAACAATCACTGCAACAATAATAATTAAAACAAGCATTCCTACTATAAATTTAAAATTTGTTTTGATAACATCCATAATCTCTAGCCCAAAACCTTCTGCTAAGGCGGCGACGTTAATTTGAACAGGACTAATTTGTGTACCTAGACCCGTTGCAATCGCCACAAATCCCATTGCTTCAGATGGAAGTCCTAGAGACGATAATGTCGGTAATGTCAACGTTAGCACACCAGCTGTAAATGCACCGGAAGGGATAGCGATTAAAAAGGCTAAGATCATAGCAACTGGTAACACAATCATTTCTGGTACTTGTCGTGCCAATGCAGCAATTTGTTCAAATGTGCCAAGCTCACTGATCAAATTAATAAATGCTAGAAAAATCCCAACCGAAAATAATGTGGTTAAAATAAATCTGGAACCATCTACCAAAGCTTCACTTGTTTTATTACCACTTAATGGCGTAAAGATAACCGTTAAAATAGCGGTAAAGATAACCGATGTAGCAGGTGTAAATAAATTGATACCAATCAGAGAGTTCAGACTACTTCCGGCAACAACCATAGCAAGTAATGCCACAAAAGGAATTGACGTTTTTAATAATGTTCCGTTCCCTTGGTTTGCGAATTCATCTTTTTCTTCCGCTTTTTTATTGATTAATGTCCCTCTTCTATACACACCATAGATAGCCAATCCAGCCGCTAACAAATAAAAAATAATCGTATAAGGTAACATGGCTGAGGCGTGTGCAACCACATCTCTTCCAGCACTTTCAGCTGTTAAGACTGTTTCAGTAGAAGCTGGGGAGACCGTAAAACCAACCGCTGAAATAATAGCCATCGCTCCAATAACCTCAGGTATTGCACCTACAGCAGCTGCCACTAATGGCGCCGTTACCATTGTATTTCCGGCACCCATACCTGCTGTGTAAGTTGCGAGCCCTTGAATAAGAACAATAATTCCGGCTAAAATGCTAATCTTACCTTTTAAAAGCCTTCTAGACAGTTCTACCAAAGACTGAATGCTTCCAGCTTTCGATACCATGACTGCCGCTGAAGCATAAAGAATAGGAACCGTAATGGTTAACATATTGTTAATCCCATCAATAAATATGTCAGATATTTGACTTAAACCAATACCGCCAATAATAACAGCGACGATCCCACCTGCTAGTCCAGCAACCAACATATGGTGTCTTCTGAACAATAGAACTAATACAATAATGACGGGAATAATGTTGATTAATAAACTCATTATATTCATCTCCTTTTATTCAATTTTAAAAATAACAACAGAGGTAACAATATTTTGAAACGGACTCCTCTATCTCCTTTTAGAATATATCCATCTAGTTATAAAGAAACAATACTAGCCAAACTTCCAAACTCGCTTTTGCTCATCCTTAAAGCGAAAGCATCCGTTTTACTTATACTTGCACTATCAAGAAAATAAGCTTTTAATGATGATAGTATAAGTAAAGCTATAGCTTCCGCTTTTTTACCTTGGCGATAAGCAAAGCTTTTCTAGGGATACTTAAATTTCTGCTTCATAGAATAGCCTCTTAGCTGAAATTTTATCCTTTTCTAATGCGTAACAAGATATTTTGGCTGAAAACAACTTTTACTGCTAATCATTTTTGTTAAATATCCCCTTCGCAAAATAGCCAAATAAATTTGCTTGTTTTATGATGGCTTCGGCTTTGCTACATGCATCTAAAATGATGAAGTTAGCCTGATTTCCTTGTTCAAGCTCATAGTTAAATCCTAGCGATTTTCCTGGAATAATCGAGATCATATCAAATAAATGATCTAAATCTTCCTCACCACCCATTTGGCATCCATGTGCCGCAATGAGAGCTTCCTCTAACATATTTCCATTTCCAAATGGGTTAAATGGGTCCCTAATGTTATCGGAACCAATCGCAACTGGGATGTCTTTGTCAATAAGATATTTGACCGGAGTGATTCCTCTTCTAATGTTTTTCTTATCACGACGTCCTTGTAAATATAAGTTTGTCGAAGGAAGAGAAATAACATTAATTTTAGCTTCCTTAATCAAATCCACAATTGGTGAGATCACTTCCCGATCATTAGCTGCTAAACTGCATAAATGCCCTGCTGTGACTCTGCCAGTATAGCCGTTTGCTAGCGTTAACCTGGCAAGATCCTTAATCGTAAGAGAAGAAGGATCGTCTGTTTCATCAATATGCATATCGATGTCGACATCATATTTGACTGCCAGTTTAAAAATCATTTCCATATGCTTAACTGGATCGTCTTCGGTTGCCGGAATTCCACCGATAAGATCCGCTCCAGCTTGCAAAGCTTTTTCTAAATAAGCATAGGATGCTGCATCATTGTTAATGCCATCTTGAGGAAAAGCAATAATTTGCAGTTCAAGTATTTCTTTATACTCTTCCTTTAACTCCATTAGTGCTTCAATTGATCTTAATTTGATTCGGTCATCTACATCTATATGGGTTCTAAGGAATCTCGAGCCGTTTTCAAAAGATTGTTCAAGTGTTTGTCTGGCGCGTTGTTTGATATCTTCTTTGGTCATGTTAGGTTTATACTTGCTCATTATCTCTATCGCTTCAGATAACGTTCCACTTTGATTCACTTTATTTTCACTAATCATCGCTTTATCTAAATGCATATGCCCATCTACAAATCCACTGATAACCAATTTACCTTTTAAATCGATAATGTTAGTAACTGATTTTTCGACTTGAATATCTTTTGAAATGTTTTCAATCAAACCCTCTTTGATATGAATATCTTTTATTTGATTACTAAAAGGAAAATAACCGTTTTTTAGTAAATAATTCACTTATTTCACCCATTTCAATCGATTATTTTTCGATAATCACGGCGACTGGTCCTCCACCATCAGGACCTTGGTGTTCTGAACCACCAGACACATAAACCATCGGGTCACCAACAATAGAAGCAATCACACCATTGACAACTGCTCGAGCATGACGCGTATGATTAATATCAGAATCTGTCAACATGGTCGTTCTTCTACCTCTTACCTTTCCATTAGAAGAAGCTTCTGCTTTAGCGAGAACATTGACAATTCTCTTCTTATCATCTTCTGATGGGAGCTTATCAACATCAAGTCCACTATTTCTGATTGCTTCAATCACAGCTTCTAAATCGATAGCATCCTTCATCACACTATGACCCATTCGATACTTACTAACAGACTTTGTAGAATTCCCCATAATAATGACTTCACAATTCATTAATTCAACACCCGCTGATGTTGAAGCTACACCTGAATATAAAGACCAATCATTTAGGATAGATTCACTTGAAACTTGATCTTTTTCAACTTCCCCAAGAGCAACAGCCACACCTAATGCAGAGGCACCTCTTGAATAGCCCATCGATTTATAGGTATCTTCTATTACGACAGATTGTCCTCTAGACTTGGCGTCAGACATTCGATCTGAAGTCAATAAAGGACATTTGATCTGAACAAAGTGAACATCGTCTGTACTTTCAATTCCTGCTGATGTCATAAGTTCATGGACTACCTTTTCAACTTCTTCTACCATGGTTAGCGTACCAATTTCTTCAGGAAGAAAATCTCGGGTAAATCCCACATCAGCAACTAAGGCTTTATCAGTACTTTCTTCAACAACACCTTCTACTTCCTTTTTCGTAAAAATAGTCGCATGTGGAGTCATCACCCCTTCAGTTCCTCCGGACATAACAAAGGCAACATGTTCTTCAATTTCTTTTTCTGTTGTTCCAAGTGTCTCAGCAAGATACTTTCTAAAAACAAAAGTCGTAAATCCTCGAGTAAAATCGTTGACACAACCATTCCCCTCTGTCTTGCCTAACACTGCTATAATCTCAGCAGGATTAATGTCACCACTTTTAATCAATTCTTCTAACCCTGATACATCGTCTGGACCTGACATAGGTATTTTATAAACATTGACATCCATCATTATTCTTCTCCTCCTTGATATTAAATTTGTGTAATTTATCCATAAAGACTAATGTTTGAACCATTAGGAAACGGTTTCAAACGTCTTTAATTAAATGTTAGCATGTGACCCATTATTAAATCATCATAAATAATTGATGAAAATATCTTTTCTTATTGTGTACTTTTGACAATACAATACTTTCTATTATAAAATCATCAGGAAGAATGAACTTAAATTAAAATAGTAAATTCATTGTATTTAATGAAAGCCGTTGCCGTTGCATAAAAAAACCGAGAAAGCCCCTCGGTCCTTTACTGCTTAGCCAGGTAAGATTTCCGCTTTGAGAAGTCTATTTCTGCAGAAAAAGAGTCTACATGACATCGTTCATACAGATATATGTTCTTACTTGTCCCATCATAAAGAGCTGATGGCAAGCTAAGTCTTCCTAAGCATGAATTAAAAAAGGTTAGACAACTCGAATGAGTAAAAGCAACAATATCATGTAATTTCTCCGAAGAAAACTTTTTTATCCATAAAAAGAGCAAATAACTTTCAATATGATGAGAAAATCTGAGTTTTTCCTGATATAGTGGTATTGTTTTTTTATACTTTATCTTTTACAGAAAAGCATAAAGTCAAATGAATTTTCTAAGCTCTATTTTAAGAGAGGTAAATTCTCAAACGTAAAAAAGAATGGATGATGAAATATGTTGATCACAGTAAAAGATGTCCTAGAGCTGGATGGATTTATAAACGCTAAAGTCGTTGCTGGCGAAAAAGGACTTTCAAATACAGTTAGTAATGCTGCTTTAATGGAAGTACCAGATATTCTCCCTTTTGTTAAAGCTAATAATTTACTCATTACAACGTTGTTCCCCATTTATGATGATGAAGACACCATTAATAATCTTATTCCACAAATTGAAAAATTAAATTTGGCAGGAATATGTATTAAACCTGCGAGGTATGTAGAAGAAATTCCTTCTATTATGATTGAACAAGCTGATGCATTAAATTTTCCGATCATTGAATTACCGACCAATGTCAATTTTTCTGAACTGATTTCAGAAATTATTGAATTATCTTTAGACAAACATATCGAAGTGTTAAATTTCAGAAACTATATTCACCAGCATTTAATGAATTTATTTTTAAAAGGAGCAGATATTGGAACTTTGGTTAATAGTTTAGCAAAACTGGTTAAATTCCCTATTATCTTACTAGATAATGAGTTGAATATTGATTTAGTATCAGAGGACATTACTGATAAAGAAGTTTCTCTTATTCCTTCTAAATCCGAATATACAAATAATCATTTTATTATTCGCATCAATGATGTTGATTATAGTGAACAAGCCTATATCAAACACCTTATTAATGCAGGACAGCGAAAATTTGGTTACCTCTTACTATTAAAAGGAGACTCTAAAGATAAAAATATGCTTATTGCAGTTGAACAGGCTTCCTTATTGATTGCATCCGTATTTTTCAAAAATGATGCTGTCATAGAAAAAGAAAAAACATTTCAAGATTCCTTTATTAGAGATATTTTAAATGGGAAAAAGTATTCACAGATAGAAACGATCAATAAGGCAAGATCTTTTGGCTGGAGTTTAGAGTTTCCTCAAGTTCTGATGAACATTAAAGTTTGGTTGGAAGATGAGCAAAAGAAAAAAGAAGCCTATGATTATATCTTAAATTCAAATCTGATCGAAAAAGCATTAGAACAATTATCGTTGTTAACTGGGGATAAATTCAAAAGTGTCTTTTTAGATGATTCGCTTGTCCTTTTTATTAATGTCGCCTTTGTTAATCAGATCAAAAAAAAGGTGACAGAAGCTGGATACTTAATTAATGAAAATTTGAAAAACAAGTTTAGAATAGGGATTGGAATTTCCAACTCAATTGTTGATGTTAATCAATTTCCTTCTGCTTACCAAGAAGCCCAAAATGCTTTGTATATTGGATCCTATATAGAACCAGTACCTTTCGTCAGTCATTATGATAACTATCAATTATTTAATGTCATTAAAGAGGTTCAGAATACAGATATTCTGCAAAAATATGTTGATAATAAATTAGGGGAAATCATCGCTTACGATAAAAAGGCAAATATGAATCTCATCAAAACGCTCATAATATTAATAGAGGAAAATTTTAATGCGAAAAAAGCTGCCAATAAGCTATTCATTCACTACAATACGCTAAGGTATCGAATGGAAACCATTAAAAAACTTGGCATAGACATTAATAATGGGCTTGAAATTGCGGAAATTACCTTTGCCTACAATGTTCACCTGTGGCTTAAGGCAAATAAATTATCCAATTGAAGACAGTCTGTATGATATGATTTTCATCGATACAACTAATGACCTGTGCTTTGCTTCAAGTGAAATTGCAAGGTCAAAAACCGAATAGAGTACTTCTATCCCATGTTTTGGACTTCGAATCCATATCATAAGCTGGATCAAGCATCACTGAAATGTCCTTTTGTGTTTTATTTCGTATCCTACTCATGAGAGCTCACTCGAATGGATTTAAGTGTTGTAACGAGGATGGCAATAATTGTTGCACTTGTTGAGGTGTTCAACCTTTTTGGTCATATAAATCGAGTAGAGGGAAAAGCTAAGTAGCTTTCCGCCCCTCTCACACCACCGTACGTACGGTTCCGTATACGGCGGTTCAATAGTTTGAGTGTACGAACTGGTATTGAAGAGCGATATCTTTATATCCTCTCGATGCCAGTTCTTTATCTGTCAAGGAACGATGGAGTACATAGCTACCAGATATGACCCAGTAGCCTTTTCTTGTATTCGACCATTCATAAGCTTTCCGTTTATCGATACCTAGATGAATTAGA
Source organism: Amphibacillus sp. Q70 (assembly GCF_052055485.1). Taxonomy (GTDB): domain Bacteria; phylum Bacillota; class Bacilli; order Bacillales; family Amphibacillaceae; genus Amphibacillus. The sequence goes on from NZ_CP197171.1 coordinate 3,934,233, forward strand.
TTCTTTCTCTTTGTGCGTGGATTTTTCCACTGTTTCCAGATACATTGTCTAATCCTTCGCTTCAGCCACTCGTTTAGATTCTTCATAAATCCTTTCATTTCTCCTATGCCATAGTAGTTTATCCACCCTGTCATAAGCTGCTGGATTTCTTTTAGAATCACATCGATACTTCGTCCACGATTACGTTTGGTAATCCGTCTAAGTTTCTGTTTAACGGTTACTTTTGCTTTATAATGGGGACGGATTTGAACACCTTTCTTTGTAACGAGGAGACAGAAGCCTAGAAACTTTCGTTTCAAAGGGCTGCCCACCGCACTCTTTTCCCGATTCACTGTAAGACTCAAATCCGTCTCGAGAAATTTCGTAATACTTTTCATTACTCGCTGACCTGCTCTTTTACTTTTTACATAAATGTTACAGTCATCTGCGTAACGCACGAATCGATGTCCTCGTTTCTCCAATAGCTGGTCTAATTCGTTTAAGTAAATATTACTGAGTAACGGAGACAGGTTTCCCCCTTATGCAAAGTATTATGTTATGCAAAGTAAACTTCAAAAAACCTATGGATAAAGGGCTATTCTTCCATTTACTTTGCATAATATCTATTTTATTTTAATTCAGAAAGCCAAGAAAGAAGCGCTTGATCTCTATTCCAATCCGGTAGATCGCTATTAATCAAATCCGGATAAACATTTTCAAGAGCCTTTCTTTTTGTCTCTGTATCCGTTCTGGCATAGATTTCAGTTGTTTTTAAATCCACATGACCAAGGAAATCACGAATGTATATTAAGTTGACGCCGGCTTGCAATAAATGCATAGCTTTTGAATGACGAAACATATGTGGTTTTACTTTTGCAGGTATCATCGTAGAAGACTTTTGTGCTTCTGCCACATATTTTGAAATAATATAAGCTATTCCTTCCTTGGTAAGCTTGTTATGTTGGCTGTTAGAGAATAAAGGATATTCATTTTTCCATGGTTTATCGAGCTGATGTTCAACAATATAGTGCTCCAACAACGATACCGTATTTTTCATAAGAGGTACACGTCTTATTTTATTTCCTTTTCCGTTTAATACAATGACTGCCGGCACCTCCAAAATGACATCCCTGACAGTAATATCAATTAGTTCCTGTACTCTGGCTCCTGTATCATACAACACACTCATGAGTGTCAGGTTGCGTCGTCCCTTGAGGGAATGTTTATCTGGCTGCTCTAAAAGAAGTTTCATTGCCTCAGGTGTCAGGTGCTCCACCATTGTTTTCTTTACCTTTTTAGTTGGGATGGCGATGACTTTTTGGAAGTGAAAGAGCCCATCGGGCTCTTCAGCCTGTACGTATCGGAAAAAGGAATGAATGGCGGAAAGTCTTTGGTTTCGGGTAGAAATGCTACATTTTCGCTCTTTCTCCAACCATTCTAGGAATTCTATCAGTAAGCCATTCGAAAGAACGCTCATCGTTATTCGTTCTGCTGGTATATTTTTCGTTTCTTGACAATACCTAATTAAGAGTTTAAATGTATCCCGATAGGAGTGAATGGTGTTTTTACTCACATTTTTCTGGGATGGCAAGTAACTTGAAAGAAAGTTCGTGAGATGTTTGGCAAAATCAGTCGGTTTCAACCACATCGCCTCCCAGTACCGGAATCACCTTCGGAAATTGTGTTTCCAATTTTAAAGTAATATTCGGAAACACATCGGCAGTCATGCGCAAGTAATAGGCGGTTTCTTCAAACGTATCGTGTCCCATATATGTTTTCAGTACCGGAAGGTAAGCTGTTAAATCTTTTTCCTGTTCCGTCCATTTTTTTAGGCAGTGAACGGCATAAGTATGTCGAAAATCATGAACACGAGGACCTTTCCCTCTGCCGCCGTGCGAAATATTGGCACCCCATAGAAATTTGCGAAAGTTCTTATATACATTTCCTATAGTCATCGGTTTTCCACCAAAAGCAGGGAAATAATAGTCTTCGACTTTTGAAAATTGGTGTACCTTATCTGAATAATGCCGACAGCGTTCGGTTAGAGGTTTTGACATAGGTATCATTCTACTATTATCTTTCTTGGATTGATGGACGATGAGAATGCCGTTTTCAAGGTCAACGTCAGCCAATTTTAAAAGTCGTGCTTCTGATGATCTTAGACCGCACATGTAAATCATTCGAAAAAATACAGGCATAATGAGATGTTGATACGGACATTCGGAACAGTACTTGCATTTCTCGGTTTCAGTAAAGAACTTAGTAAGTTCCTCCGTTGTATAAATATACGGAGTATATTGTTGCCCTTTCGAAAAGTATCCTTTAGGAAGAATATAAGCATTCGCTCCAACAGAATCCATATACTTCGCAAACTGGCGCATGATGGATGCACGTGAAGATTGGTTAGCCTGAGCCTCATACGTTTTTTTGCTGCACCAATCTAACACAATTTCCTTTGTTAAATCGATTGCATCAGGGTATTTTTCCAATGTAAATTGATCGAAACGCTTAAGGTGACAAGCATTTGTATCATATTTATATCCTACTGCTTTTTTCAATTCCACGTGATTTTGAAGGTGTTCTTTTAAAGGACCTTTATATTGGATATCACTCATAGACAGATACCTCCTCAAAATCAAGCGCACATTCTTTCAACTTTTCGATGTCTGTTTTCAGATAGACAGCTGTTGAGTTCGTATCAATATGCCCCAGGATATCTGAAATGGTGGAAAGCGGTGTTTCTTTTTCCAAAAGCATACTAGCCATTGTATGTCGCAGTGAATGCATACCTCTTCGTTTTTTCAACTTTGGAATACGTGCTTGTTCCATGTATCTACTAATCAGTTGATTTAAATGATCGGCTTCTGAAAATGGACCAAACGGGGCCATGTGTTTGACGAATAGGTAGGGACTTTCTATGTTTGGTCGTCCGTATTTGAGATAATCGATCACGGCCCAGCCCACCTCCGGTGTCAAGGGAAGAGATAGGGGTTCTCTTGTCTTAGATTGGGTGAAGACTAGCTGCTTTTCTTCCCATCGGAAGTGCTCCATTTTCAAATTTTTAATATCCGTACAACGCAAACCCAGAAAACTTGCCATTAAAATAATGGCGTAATCACGTTTGCCTTTTGGGCTTCCTTTATCAATGGCAGCGATTAATTTTTCTAACTCATCTTTTGTCCATACAGACGGAATACGAGTTTGTTTTCTAGCTTGGACCATCGGTGTTTTTGAGGCAAAATCTTTATCTGTCTCACCAATTTCCAAAAGAAACCGGAAAAAAGCACGTATCGAACAAATTACTTGTTCCACCGTTTTATAGGCATAACCAGCTAATGTTTTGATATAGTCATTAATCAGAGTGAGGTTGATATCTTTGCACGCATTTACAGATTGAGAGACAAGATAATCCATAAACCGTTCTGATTGTTTGACATAGTGGTCGATAGTTACCTTAGAATAATTTTGATTCTCACAATATTGCTTAAACTGATGACTTAGCTCAATATAATAGTCATCCGTCAAAATTTCCTTGTGCTTATAATATCGACGTAAGATAGTACGGTGTAACTGAAAGTTACCAATCATCCGGATAACACGCAGTTCTTGTGTTTCTGGCTGCGATAATCTGCGCTCAAAATTTTTCTCAAGAATTTGAAAATGTTTTTCAATAAAATCGATACCTAATTGTTCTGTATAGTAGGTTTCACCTCGATCCTGAGCGAAATGCAGGAGCATTTGCCATCTCCTGCGGTAGAACTGCATGGTACCTTGACTATAACCAAGTCGCAACATTTCCTTCTCCAAGTCATGAATTAGTTCATCCAATGGACTCTTTTGCATGAAACATTCCTCCAAAAATGATATTTGAGCGTTAAGCCCTTATTATCATTTCCGGATATTATGCAAAGTAAATTGATTGTAACTATTGATTTCTCAGGGATTCTATTACATACTTCGCATAATTACTTTCTTTGCATAAGGCGGATTATGCAAAGCTTCGCATAATCCCCCTTGTGGTGTTCCTTCCTCCGATTTTTCAAAGATCCCATCAATCATGATTCCACTTAATAAATATTGTCTTATCAAGCGTAGTACTCGTTTATCCGTTATCCGTTTTTCCACAAAGTGCATTAGTTTATCATGATTTACTGTATCGAAGTAGGCTTTCATGTCCAAGTCCACCACATATTTGTACCCTTGTTCGTAGTACGATTTTGCCCGTATGATAGCTTGATGTGCACTACGTTTTGGACGAAACCCAAAACTATTATCGGAGAACGTCGGTTCAAATATGGGTTGTAATACTTGGTTTATTGCTTGTTGAAGCATTCGGTCCATAACGGTAGGAATCCCCAGCTTTCTTGTTCCACCATCTTGTTTGTCAATTTCAACCCGCAATACGGGCTGAGGTTTATATTTCTCAAGATGCAACTGTGTTAATAATTCTTCCCTATGTTCCCTCAAGTATGGAAGCAACTGGTCGTATGTCATACCATCTACTCCAGCTGCACCCTTATTTCTGACCACTTGAAGGTAAGCTTGATTCAGATTATCCCTTGACAGGATTCTTTCAAACAGATTGGATACACCATTTTGATTGTTCTTTTCACCATGAAAGGCACTATGCGCTTCGACATACCCTTCATGTTCCACACTATCTCTCTGTCGATAGCCAGATTCTCCTGTTTTCTGCAGTTCTCGCACCTTTCACACCTCCTAGACTTTCAAAATTACTATTGTTTGGTCCTTCATGTTTTGGTCCTTTCACACTACTACGACCTCTGCTGACTTCTTGTGATTCACCACGATGTCACCATCTTGGTTGTGTCGGCTCGTTATCACTCAACTTATACGTCACCCTCACAAGACCTCCCCCGGTAAGAACGAAAACTTTCCTCCCACGTAACTGCTAGATTTACTGTATAGGTTTCGGGCAGTATTGGATTTTGTCTTGTTGCGCAGACTCATCCGACCTAAGCCAGCCTTCTATCTAGTTTCTGTTCGTCAGTTCGGGAGTTTGCGTCCAGCTTCCTTCAGCCACTACCTCACGATAGCCACCTTGCCTTTCGCTAACAGTTCCTACTGCCAAGCCTGTAGTAGTCTCTCACCACCAAGCTTTCATTCATGCAGGGCGCACGCAAAATAGAAAAGCACCCCTTAAGGATGCCTTTCTATCAATTAATCATCTAGATCTTCAAGAACTTCAGGAAATACAATACTATCAATAACTTCACCGGATGATTCATCGACAACATCAATGGTCACATTATAATCATCTGAGTTTGTTCCGCTGATATACTGATACATAGTACCAGATACACCTAATGCTACAGTAGCAAAACCATCTAAACTATCTTCAAAAGTTTCTCTATCAACAACCATGTTGAATTTTGAATAATCATTATTTACTTCAACATCCCTGATCGAGACAAAATCATCACTTGAAACTAACTCTTGAATGGTAGCATCTATTTCATCTGCTGTTTGTTTTAGCCATTCTTTATGGACAGACTTGGGCATTTTATAAGTCAATGAACCATCATCATTAGTAGTAATTTCTGTAACTCCCATTTTCTCTGCTTCAGCTTTGATTTCATCGATATCTGAATCATCATCAAGGAAGGAAGCGGGAATGGTCACTTCAACATTCAATAATCCTTTATCAACTTCGATATTTTCTTCATCTGATTCATTTGTTGTTTCAGAATCATCGGCTGTTTCTTCAATTTCAGCTTGATCAGGTGTCTCTGACTGATCTTCCGTTGAATCTCCTCCACATGCTACAATTAAAAAAAACGTTGTAAACAAAACACTGATTAATAATAATTTCTTTTTCAAATAGTTCCCTCTCTCTAATAAAATTGTGGTTCTTACATTTTACCATATTTAATACTGGATAGACAGACAAATTAGGAAGATAAGGAAAGGATATCCTTTATCGATTTAAAGTTCATTAAAACTAATGCTATATTGTGTATTTTCTATTCTAAGGTAAGAAAACCAGTTTTATATGACGGAGAACAAGGGATTTGAACCCTTGAGACAGCTTACACTGCCCACACAAGTTCCAGTCATGCTCCTTCAGCCACTCGGACAGCTCTCTTCCAAAAAAATTTCCCCGTCAAATAGAAATTATAAAAGCTTTAGGAAATTTAATGGAATGATTCTGACTGACACAGGTGATTGAACATTGCTATTTGTTTTTTACACACAGTTCTAGCTTGAAATACTTCTATTGTGTTTTGATGGTCGTGTAATAATAAAACCACTAGTATGCTTTGCAATTATTAATTTTGTGTCTAATAATAATTGGGCTCACTTCATTTTGTCCTAGTGGTTTCTTAATAGTAAAACAAAAAGATAAAAACCTTTTGATCGTTTTACTTTAAAATATCGTTAAGTAATTTATAGATTATTCTTCATGAAAAGTCTCAGACGATTAGTCTGAGTTTTCCAAGATAACTATTTTGCATTTGTTTCTCCAGCCTTATGCAATGATATTTTGGTAATAACGGGACCAATAAATTCGTAAATCAATGTCCCTACAAGTACTACCGCAGTTATTTCTGCTGCGTAGGTTGGCAACAGTTGCTGTGCGACAGTAGTCAAGCCAATAGCGACTCCTGCTTGAGGAATTAACATAGGTCCAAGGTATTTCCTTACACTAACAGGGGTTTTCATTACTCGAGCACCAAGATATGCCCCTAACATTTTCCCAACAACTCGTAAAACAATATAAGTTATCCCTAAAAGCCCAACGGTTGGAATAATACTCAACTGTAATCCTGCTCCAGAAAGGACAAAAAACATCATATAAATTGGTGGTGTTATATATTCAGTCATCTCATCCATAACCTGAGCTTCTAATGAAATATTCGTTAAAACTAAACCAAAGGTCATATTTGCTAACAAATCAGATACTCCAAATGTTATCGATAAGCCCGTACACAAAAATACACCAGCAAATAATGCGGTCAGTCGGCTGTTTCTAGTTGTAAATATTTTTAAAACGTACTTCATTAATAAGCCAACTATAATTCCAATAATCAAAGCAAATATGATATCAATAAAAGGATTTAATAAGGATAACACGACATTAGTTGAGGCATTTGGATTGACTAAAGTTTGCGTAATTGTTGCGGCAAAACCAAATAAAATAATTCCAATCGCATCATCAACAGCCACAACACTTAACAGCATATCAGTTACAGGGCCTTTTGCTTTGTATTGTTCAATCACCATTATTGTTACTGCAGGTGCTGTTGCTGCGGCAATTGCTCCTAATAAAATAGCTAGCGGAAGCTCAAACCCAGCAATTAATAAAGAAATTTGAACAAGTAAAACGGCTGTGGTTGCTTCAAAAACAGCTATTACAATGGGTGCCCAGCCAACTCTCTTAAAGTATGCTCTTTTAAATGACAGACCAATTGTAAAAGCAATAAATGCTAAAGCCACTTGTGAAATAATTCCTAGTGTCTCAACACTGTCTACTGATAATATGCCCAATACTGACGGACCGATAATCAATCCCCCTAATAAGTAACCTGTCACATTAGGTAAGCGGAAAAGTGTCATCAACTTTCCAAAAGCTAAACCAGTAAATAAAATGATTGAGGCACTTAATAACGTACCAAAATCCACGTATATCAACCTTCATTTCTATTTATATTTATTTTTATAGTCATAATCATAATCGCGAATACCATCAGTAAGTAACAATGGTAAGGCGAATAAAATACCCGTTTCTGGCTGATTCAAGTCTCCAATAACTTGATTAATCACAGATCGAGCAATTTTTACTTCATCTTCACTTAATATCATTAAGATCGTTTTGTTTTCTGTATGCGACGGTGTAAACAATGGACGCAGTGTTGATATAATTTGTTCTTCTCCAAGTCTGGATAATTCTTGCATCATACCTGTTGAATTAATGACAGTAGCAGATTCAATCCCTTCATCTTTTAATTCCAATAATAATTTATCAAGATATTGTATTTTATCCAAAATGAATACCAACAAGACTTTATCTGACAAATTTATTCACCTCCTGAATAATCATATATACTATTTTACGCTTCAATTATATAAAAAACAAATTACAAAAAACGTAAATTCGGCACTATCCCACTGTTGAGGTACAAAGATGACTCTTTGAATACAAATTATATAATTTCAACATCCATTTATAACGCTAAATATTTTTTCAAAATATAGATTTGATATTGATTTTCTAATTATCAATTTCTTAAATAAGAAAGCTAAAAGGGGATTATCGGTAGTAATCCAGCTTACACTTTTAGTCTTTTCTGAATAATTCTAATCGAATCCCTTAGTTTCTCAATTGGGGTTAATTCGTTTTCCTTGAACATAACTTAAAAATATTTGATAATAATAGTAACATTGTAATTAAAAATATTCAGAGGAGTGTAAGTATGACTCAAGAACAATTAGAAATCATGCGTGCAAAAGATGGATTTATAGCTGCTTTAGATCAAAGTGGCGGTAGTACTCCAAAAGCTTTAGCCGATTATGGAATTTCTGAAGACGAGTACCATTCAGAAAAGGAAATGTTTAACTTAGTTCAAGAGATGAGAGCTCGAATTATTACTTCTCCATCATTTACATCGGACAAGATTATTGGTTCCATCTTGTTCGAACAAACAATGGACAGAAAAATTGATAATGAGTTTACAGGTGATTATTTAACGAAAATTGGCATTGTTCCTTTTCTGAAAGTAGATAGAGGCTTAGCTGAGGAGGAAAATGGTGTTCAGTTAATGAAACCAATCGATAATTTAGCTGAAACATTACAACGTGCAAACGAACGAAATATTTTTGGAACTAAAATGCGTTCAAATATCCTTTCATATAATGAAGAGGGGATTTCTGAAGTTGTTGAACAGCAATTTGATTATGCCAAACAGATTATTGCTGCTGACTTAGTTCCAATTGTTGAACCAGAAGTGAATATTCATGCTACGGATAAAGAGCAATCTGAAAATTTCTTAAAAAGTGAGCTTCTAAACCAACTCAACCAATTAGATAGTGATCAAAACGTTATATTGAAATTAACTATACCAACTGTTGATAATCTTTATAAGGATTTAATCGATCACCCACGTGTTGTTCGTGTAGTTGCTTTATCTGGAGGTTATTCTGTAGAAGAAGCCAATGAAAAATTAAGCAATAATAACGGATTGATTGCTAGCTTTTCAAGAGCATTATCACAAAATCTAAACGCTAAACAATCACAAGATGAATTTGATCAGTCACTAAAAGAAGCTGTCGATTCCATTTATAATGCGTCAATAACCTAAAATTAATGCTCACTTTAAAAACCAGCGAAAGCTGGTTTTTAAGTTTGATCTGACAGCTTTGATAAGCTAGCAACTTCAATCAAAAGAGCAATAGTACGGTGTTTCTATCGTTTGACTATAGTGTTCCTCACCATTTATTATTCTTTTTTTCTAAATGAAATGATAGAGTTCCCTGACATCCATCTCAGCATTCTATAGCTCACCTTATTAGCTTTTAAAATAATAAAAGTTTGTCGTTTTAATACCTGGAAAGAAACCAAGTTTATCATACACCGATTCAGCTGGATTTCCCACATATACAAAAAGACGTAAAAAATCATACTTCTCTCTTAAAGTATGTAACGCATGTTTTAGCATTTTTGTTGCAAGTCCTTTTCTACGATATTCACTAGATACAGCGACATCATAAACTAACGGCATACCTTCCCAAGATGATATTAAACAGGCAGCAATAACCTCATCACTCGAATCAAAAACAATACTTGAAGCCTCATTTAATAATGTATCACTGTCATTATCTCGAAAATATTTAGTTACTGACTTCAGCTGCTCATCTAATGTATTTAGTCCATCAAAACCTAAATTGTCATAGTTTTCAAAGAATAGCTTAGATATATCGTCTATATATTGACTATTTGGACGAGATATTTTCATATATTCATCCCATTGAATATGAGCAAATCTTTCAGTTGGTCTTATCATGCAACGCCTCGTCTTTAATGGAATGAAGCCAAGTTTTAATAAATGTTCAGCTTGAGATGGCAAAATTCCAAAAGCATTAATAACTTCACCTTTTGCTGCATGATCCATGAAAAGCTTCACTATTTTTTCTAACAATAAATTTTCATCTATAAAAGGCGGAATGGTAAATAACGACATAAATGCATTCTTCTTAAAAACGACTCCCCCAATTCGATTATTACCCTTAAATACCCAAAAACAATACTCCGAATCATCGACAGCCCTAATTCTTTTTTTCCACGTTTCTCTAAAACAAATATTTTCATGATAAATCGCTAAATGCTTTGCAAACTCTTTATTACTTGCTCTTTCAAGTGTCATTTCATAAGATAAAACAGCTTTTGATTTATTTTTAACATCCAACAATCATATCAGCCCCTTCATTGATCTCATTTTGAACAAACTGAGCAATCAGTTTGCTTTCCTTTAATAAGGCATAATATGTCATTATTGGAGGAGATATTCATTTCAACACACTACTGCTGATATATCCAACTGTAAGATCTGATCTAAAACAATTAGCAGCAATACTTATTCTCCACCATAGAGAAACTCGCTTGTTTTCTATATAAAAAAGACCTCCAACGCAAACGCGCTGAAAGTCGAATTTAAAAATGATACCTGAGGTGGGATTCGAACCCACAAGCCCGAAGGCACGGCATTTTGAGTGCCGCGTGTATGCCAGTTCCACCACTCAGGCATAATAAAGATGGAGGCGGTAACCGGATTTGAACCGGTGATAAAGGTTTTGCAGACCTCTGCCTTACCACTTGGCTATACCGCCACTGGGTTTATAGTAGCCAAAATAAAAATGGAGCGAAAGACGGGATTCGAACCCGCGACCCCCACCTTGGCAAGGTGGTGTTCTACCACTGAACTACTTTCGCATAAATGGCTGGGCTAGCTGGATTCGAACCAACGAATGACGGTACCAAAAACCGTTGCCTTACCGCTTGGCTATAGCCCAATATATAAAACTAAATTTTTATTTTCTAAAGATGGGGCGACCGGTGGGGATCGAACCCACGTATGCCGGAACCACAATCCGGTGCGTTAACCACTTCGCCACGACCGCCATAAAACAAAAAACAGGGGTAGTAGGAATCGAACCCACACTGGAGGTTTTGGAGACCTCTGTTCTACCGTTAAACTATACCCCTATGTAGGAAAATTAAATAAAAAATGGTGGAGGGAGTAGGACTCGAACCTACGAACCCGATGGGAGCGGATTTACAGTCCGCCGCGTTTGGCCAACTTCGCTATCCCTCCAAGAAAATGGTGGCTCGAGACGGAATCGAACCGCCGACACACGGATTTTCAGTCCGTTGCTCTACCGACTGAGCTATCGAGCCAAAGAATGGATGATTTTTATGAATTAAGATATAAGTGGCGGTCCGGACGGGACTCGAACCCGCGACCTCCTGCGTGACAGGCAGGCATTCTAACCAGCTGAACTACCGGACCTACTAATTTATGTATTAACTTTATTGAAAATTAAATTGGTTGCGGGGGCAGGATTTGAACCTACGGCCTCCGGGTTATGAGCCCGACGAGCTACCAGACTGCTCCACCCCGCGACGATAAAAAATATATAATTATACTCTCATGCATAATACTAGAAAAAGACTGTTCGTCGTGTTGATAGTAATTTCGGTGAGGATTACACTCCTCACAAAGCCTACATTTGACGTTTTCTCAAGATGTTTACGGCTTTGCTCCACCTCGCGACGATATTTTTTAAAAAGTACTTCATGGTGGAGGATGCAGGGCTCGAACCTGCGACCCCCTGCTTGTAAGGCAGATGCTCTCCCAGCTGAGCTAATCCTCCAGTAAAATAGGAAGTTTATTATTTGAATAATAAATGATCCTATAAATTTATTGATGACCCGTACGGGATTCGAACCCGTGTTACCGCCGTGAAAGGGCGGTGTCTTAACCGCTTGACCAACGGGCCTATGTAAGAAAACAAAGTTTATATGGCGGAGAGCGAGGGATTTGAACCCTCGAGACAGCTTACACCGCCTACACGAGTTCCAGTCGTGCTCCTTCAGCCACTCGGACAGCTCTCCATTATGGCTCCACAGGTAGGATTCGAACCTACGACCGATCGGTTAACAGCCGATTGCTCTACCACTGAGCTACTGTGGAATGGAATGAATGCCTAGCGACGTCCTACTCTCGCAGGGAAAACCCAACTACCATCGGCGCTGAAGAGCTTAACTGCTGTGTTCGGTATGGGAACAGGTGTGACCTCTTCGCTATTGTCACTAGATCATGAAGCATATTTCCAAGTGTTTATTTTTACAAGGACAAGATATATTATATGCATTTTTAGACTAAAATGCAAGTGTTTTCAAGTAAAATTTATCTTTATTGAAAACAGAATATCATTATCTGAATAATATACCTTCAAAACTAGATAAGAAACGCATCGGACAAGTCAAATCATGTAATTCAGCTTTACTGACCCAGCAACGATGTTGCTAAACGGTCGTTTCAGCTTTTTGGTATTATAATCTAGCTCTGTCATCCAACAACTGGGTGTCTTCGCCTATCGCCCTACGATAAGTCATCAGCGATTCACTCTCGTTCATCTTGATTCCTTTATCTCAGTTGATCGGCTCCAGCCACTGCGTTGTTAAACGGATGACTCCGCTTTTTAATTTAGTTAAGTCCTCGATCGATTAGTATTCGTCAGCTTCACATGTCACCATGCTTCTACCTCGAACCTATCTACCTCATCGTCTCTGAGGGATCTTACTCTAATGATGGGAAGTCTCATCTTGAGGGAGGCTTCATGCTTAGATGCTTTCAGCACTTATCCTTTCCATACGTAGCTACCCAGCCATGCTCCTGGCGGAACAACTGGTACACCAGCGGTATGTCCATCCCGGTCCTCTCGTACTAAGGACAGCTCCTCTCAAACTTCCAAACGCCCACGACGGATAGGGACCGAACTGTCTCACGACGTTCTGAACCCAGCTCGCGTACCGCTTTAATGGGCGAACAGCCCAACCCTTGGGACCGGCTACAGCCCCAGGATGCGATGAGCCGACATCGAGGTGCCAAACCTCCCCGTCGATGTGGACTCTTGGGGGAGATAAGCCTGTTATCCCCGGGGTAGCTTTTATCCGTTGAGCGACGGCCCTTCCATACGGCACCGCCGGATCACTAAGCCCGACTTTCGTCCCTGCTCGACTTGTTGGTCTCGCAGTCAAGCTCCCTTCTGCCTTTACACTCGTTGAATGATTTCCAACCATTCTGAGGGAACCTTTGGGCGCCTCCGTTACTTTTTGGGAGGCGACCGCCCCAGTCAAACTGCCTGCCTGACACTGTCTCCGAACCGGATCACGGTCCTGGGTTAGAAGGTCAACACCCTCAGGGTGGTATCCCACCGGCGCCTCCACGTAAGCTAGCGCTCACGTTTCAACGGCTCCCACCTATCCTGTACAAAGGATGCCGACATTCCATATCAGGCTACAGTAAAGCTCCACGGGGTCTTTCCGTCCTGTCGCGGGTAATGCGCATTTTCACGCATAGTATAATTTCACCGGGTCTCTCGTTGAGACAGTGCCCAAGTCGTTGCACCTTTCGTGCGGGTCGGAACTTACCCGACAAGGAATTTCGCTACCTTAGGACCGTTATAGTTACGGCCGCCGTTCACTGGGGCTTCAGTTCAACGCTTCGCTGACGCTAACGCATCCCCTTAACCTTCCAGCACCGGGCAGGTGTCAGCCCCTATACTTCGCCTTTCGGCTTCGCAGAGACCTGTGTTTTTGCTAAACAGTCGCTTGGGCCTTTTCACTGCGGCTTCTCATGCAAGAAGCACCCCTTCTCCCGAAGTTACGGGGTCATTTTGCCGAGTTCCTTAACGAGAGTTCTCCCGCTCACCTTAGAATTCTCATCTCGCCTACCTGTGTCGGTTTGCGGTACAGGCACCTGTGTCCTGGCTAGAGGCTTTTCTTGGCAGTGTGAAATCGGGAACTTCAGTACTTGATTTCCTTCCCCATCACCACTGGTCATTAGGTCAGACGGATTTGCCTATCTGACTGACTCATGGCTTGGGCGCGCTCTTCCAATCGCGCGCTTTCCCTATCCTTCTGCGTCCCCCCCTTGCTCTTAACGGCCACGAGGTGGTACAGGACTATCCACCTGTTGTCCATCGCCTACGCCTGTCGGCCTCGGCTTAGGTCCTGACTAACCCTGAGTGGACGAGCCTTCCTCAGGAAACCTTAGGCTTTCGGTGAAGAAGATTCTCACTTCTTTTTCGCTACTCATACCGGCATTCTCACTTCTAAGCGCTCCACCAGTCCTCTCGGTCTGACTTCTCAGCCCTTACAACGCTCTCCTACCATTGTTCAACGAACAATCCGTAGCTTCGGTGATACGTTTAGCCCCGGTACATTTTCGGCGCAGCGTCACTCGACCAGTGAGCTATTACGCACTCTTTCAATGATGGCTGCTTCTAAGCCAACATCCTGGTTGTCTGGGCAACGCCACATCCTTTTCCACTTAACGTATACTTGGGGACCTTAGCTGACGGTCTGGGTTGTTTCCCTCTCGACTATGAACCTTATCACCCACAGTCTGACTCCCAAGGATATATCTCTGGCATTCGGAGTTTGACTGAATTCGGTAACCCGGTAAGGGCCCCTCGTTCAATCAGTGCTCTACCTCCAGAATACATGCCTTGAGGCTAGCCCTAAAGCTATTTCGGAGAGAACCAGCTATCTCCGTGTTCGATTGGCATTTCACCCCTACCCACACCTCATCCCCGCATTTTTCAACATACGTGGGTTCGGGCCTCCAGTCAGTGTTACCTGACCTTCACCCTGGACATGGGTAGATCACACGGTTTCGGGTCGACGACCCTTTACTCTAAACGCCCTATTCAGACTCGCTTTCGCTGCGGCTTCACCTTTTCCGGTTTAACCTTGCAAAGAATCGTCACTCGCCGGTCCATTCTACAAAAGGTACGCCGTCACCCATTAACGGGCTCCGACTACTTGTAGGCACACGGTTTCAGGTTCTCTTTCACTCCCCTCCCGGGGTGCTTTTCACCTTTCCCTCACGGTACTGGTTCACTATCGGTCACTAGAGAGTATTTAGCCTTGGGAGATGGTCCTCCCGGATTCCGACGGAATTTCTCGTGTTCCGCCGTACTCAGGATCCACATCGGAGAAAATCACTTTTCCACTACAGGGCTCTTACCTTGTCTCGCAGACCTTTCCAAGTCGCTTCGTGTAAATGATTTCTTTCTCACTCCATGTGATGTGTCCTACAACCCCAAGAAGCAAGCTTCTTGGTTTGGGCTCGTTCCGTTTCGCTCGCCGCTACTCAGGAAATCGCTTTTGCTTTCTCTTCCTCTGGGTACTGAGATGTTTCAGTTCCCCAGGTCTGCCGCATTTAACCTATGGATTCAGTTAAATGCTCTACTCCATAACGAGTAGAGGGTTCCCCCATTCGGATATTCCCGGATCTTTGCTTACGTACAGCTCCCCGAGACATTTCGGTGTTCGTCCCGTCCTTCTTCGGCTCCTAGTGCCAAGGCATCCACCGTGCGCCCTTTCTTACTTAACTAAGTTGCGTTTGCACGCTTTACAGTAAAAAAGACTTGTTCTTACTTGATTTGATGTCTTGTCATATTTCTTATCTAGTTTTCAAGGTACAATACTTGCTTGAGAGATTGATCTCTCAAAACTGAACCAAACAACACATGTGTTAAGTATCATCTAAACTCAAGTTAGATGTTCCTATTAATCAGTCTAGCTCTGATTTTCCTTAGAAAGGAGGTGATCCAGCCGCACCTTCCGATACGGCTACCTTGTTACGACTTCACCCCAATCATTGGCCCCACCTTCGGCGGCTGGCTCCCATAGGGTTACCTCACCGACTTCGGGTGTTGCTAACTCTCGTGGTGTGACGGGCGGTGTGTACAAGACCCGGGAACGTATTCACCGTGGCATGCTGATCCACGATTACTAGCGATTCCGGCTTCATGCAGGCGAGTTGCAGCCTGCAATCCGAACTGTGAAGGGTTTTCTGGGATTGGCTTCACCTCGCGGCTTCGCTGCCCTTTGTACCCTCCATTGTAGCACGTGTGTAGCCCAGGTCATAAGGGGCATGATGATTTGACGTCATCCCAACCTTCCTCCGGTTTGTCACCGGCAGTCATCTTAGAGTGCCCAACTGAATGCTGGCAACTAAGGTTAAGGGTTGCGCTCGTTGCGGGACTTAACCCAACATCTCACGACACGAGCTGACGACAACCATGCACCACCTGTCACTTATGTCCCCGAAGGGAAAGCTTTATCTCTAAAGCGGCCATAAGGATGTCAAGACCTGGTAAGGTTCTTCGCGTTGCTTCGAATTAAACCACATGCTCCACCGCTTGTGCGGGTCCCCGTCAATTCTTTTGAGTTTCAGCCTTGCGGCCGTACTCCCCAGGCGGAGTGCTTAATGCGTTAACGCCAGCACTAAGGGGCGGAAACCCCCTAACACCTAGCACTCATCGTTTACGGCGTGGACTACCAGGGTATCTAATCCTGTTCGCTCCCCACGCTTTCGCACCTCAGCGTCAGTTACAGACCAGAGAGTCGCCTTCGCCACTGGTGTTCCTCCACATCTCTACGCATTTCACCGCTACACGTGGAATTCCACTCTCCTCTTCTGTCCTCAAGTTCTCCAGTTTCCAATGACCGCTTACGGTTGAGCCGCAAGATTTCACATCAGACTTAAAAAACCGCCTGCGCGCGCTTTACGCCCAATAATTCCGGACAACGCTTGCCCCCTACGTATTACCGCGGCTGCTGGCACGTAGTTAGCCGGGGCTTTCTCGTTAGGTACCGTCAAGGTACGAGCAGTGACTCTCCTACTTGTTCTTCCCTAACAACAGAACTTTACGATCCGAAAACCTTCTTCGTTCACGCGGCGTTGCTCCGTCAGACTTTCGTCCATTGCGGAAGATTCCCTACTGCTGCCTCCCGTAGGAGTCTGGGCCGTGTCTCAGTCCCAGTGTGGCCGATCACCCTCTCAGGTCGGCTACGCATCGTTGCCTTGGTGAGCTGTTATCTCACCAACTAGCTAATGCGCCGCGGGCCCATCTATCAGTGACAGCTTTAAGCCGCCTTTTATCCTCTCATTAGGTAATCAGAGGTCTTATCCGGTATTAGCTCGCGTTTCCGCGAGTTATCCCCGTCTCATAGGTAGGTTGCCCACGTGTTACTCACCCGTCCGCCGCTCGTTCCACCCTTTATCACTCCGAAGAGATCGAAAGGGTTTCACGCGCTCGACTTGCATGTATTAGGCACGCCGCCAGCGTTCATCCTGAGCCAAGATCAAACTCTCAATAATATTGAATGAGCATCTCTTCTACTCTGCTTTGAAGCACTAGCTTCTTCTTACTTCTTTACTTAACTTAATGGTTGTTTGGATTCAGTTTTCAAAGATCAATTAAGTGCCGTCTTTTTTTGCGACAGCTTTTATAGTATATGATAATCCAGATGCATTTGTCAATCATTTTTTAAAAGAAAATCTCATCCAAATTTTAACTATAAAAATAATCACTTAAGATTTATTCAGACAAACTCTAGTTCGAAAGCATTGCTTCGATACTCTTGCTTCAAGCAACGTTTATAACTATATCATGTTTTTTTATTTTAGCCAATCTTTTTTTGAAAAATGATTGTGTCAAGTATTTGTGGGAGTTTTTTTATGTCCCTTATTTTATATTGTTTTTAGCCTATGATTTGGCAGCGTTGTCACTCCTGTATTCCTTTAAAAGAAAAGCTATTTTAACTTTTTAAAATCCTCTTAAACCTTTCAGAGCTTCTGTAATAGGAGCCCCCATTGCTTGTTTCAAATAACCTAAATTCTGACGAGTGGCTTCTGTCGCACTGTTTTTCAGCTTCTCAACGAAGTGTTTAGGTGGCTTTTCAGCTTTGGGCTCTTCAGTGAATGCCTGCGTTTGCTCAAGGATTCCATGTAACGTTTTAATCTCTAAATTGTCTTTTAGAGCCACCATGACATCGACGAATTTATCAAGCCCTCGATCACTCCAGCTACGACCGTGGTTGAGTCTTCTCGCAAACACACTCATGGTTCCTTCTGCACTACCCATTGGGCGAAAACCGGTTATATCTATCCCTTTTCTCTCTAATTTTTTACGGTAATCTCCGAGTGCCTTCGGATACTTTGAGAGCTGAGCGATTAAGGCTTCCAACTCTTCTTCCTTCTTTTCATTTTCCAGTGTCCCCACTGCACTATTTAATTCCACCATAAACCCTTCCCAATCATAAACAGCTAGCTTCTTTTGGATCGAACGGGATCTTGGATGCCCTCGAAAGATCAGGCGGACATCACGAGCGACATGAAAACGATCAATGACAAAAGTAGCGTTCTTCTGGAAATAGTCTCGACAAGACGTGATCCAATTCGCTCCATCTCCATTGATGACGAGATGGTGTCGCGTTGGGTCATATTCATAAGTGGTCATCAGATAGGTCTCAAACGCTTCCCAAAATGGACCGTTGCCTTCATGAATAAAATGACGTTTCTCGATGAGTTTCGCTCGCTTGCCATTCATCTCCCATCCTTGATGGGTACTTGCTATTTTAAGTTCTCTTCCTTTTTTCCCTTTCTCTTGGCTCTTTGTATTTAAGCCATCCACTTCAACGAATAAAACATCTTGTTCAAGGGGGACAGACTCTTCTGGAACCACTTCCGTATGCAAAAGCTGTTGACGGATCCCTTCATGACTGATGACAGGATACCCTAAGAACCTTTCGAGTACCTTTCCAGCTTGTCGATAGGAAGCACCTGTGACAGCTAGTTCAATCGCCAAATCTTGCACGACTGGACTCATTCCTTTTGTTCCATCAAAGGCTAAATATTGATCTAATAAGTACACATATTTCCCTGTTACTTTATCTTGGTAATAATTTCTCTTCAGCTCGACTTGTCCAAAAACAGATTCAAACGATAACGTACGTTTATCTTTTAAGTAAAATCTTTGTTTGTCTCTTCCTAAAGCAATCGCCTGATCAAACTCCTGAAGGATTTTTGACATCATCTGTGAAAAACTTTCTTGTAAGGTACGGTATATTATTTCTTCTAACTCTTTCATTGTCAGCTGAGATATGATATCTTTCATATGAGGACCTCTTTCTATAGTTTTTGTTTGTCGTAAACTTAACTATATAAAATAAGGTCCTCTTTTTCATCTCAAACGACTTATCTACTACCGCGCTTTCGCTTGGTGCCCCTGTCATGGGTGTTAAAGTCTAACGACTTTAACACCCATGACAGGGAAAATTTACTCCCACAAACATTTTACTCTAACTTGAAAAATATTTTAGTTGGGCTAAATATTAAATTGTGCATGACCTACAATATATATTATACGGTTTAAAAATTAATTTATCGTATTAACACCTTTGAGAAGCTTATTTTCACTTAATCTTTTTTAGCAAAGGTATGCTTTCTTCTACTTGAAATTTTTAAATTTCTACTTCGTCGAATAATTTTTTGGGGGACTCAAAATAAAGATAATACTAATTCTTACGATATGATTGTACAGTAGCCTTCTATAACGCGATGACTTGTCCCGTCCAAAAGCACTTGCTTAAATCACCCGCTTCTAAATTATAAAGCGAAACTTCAATCAGTGGGAGTTTTACGGACGGTTATCTGTGATAAAACAAATTAAAAACACCTCTATTACTTCAACCCATAATAATGGAGGTGTTCTTTATATTCATTAAGCTTTATTTTTACAGTCTGGACAAGTTCCATAGATCTCCATACGGTGATGACTTATTGTAAAACCAGTAACCTTTTCAGCTAATGATTCAACTTCATCCAAGGTTGGGTAATGGAAGTCAACAATTTTACCACACGACTCACAAATCACATGGTAGTGCCTGGATGTTGAATAATCAAAACGACTCGAGGCATCTCCATAGGTTAGCTCTTTCACAAGACCAATTTCTTTGAAAACACGTAAATTATTATAAACCGTTGCAACACTCATATTTGGAAATTTACCTTCCAATGCTTTATAAATTTCATCAGCTGTTGGATGTGTTTTTGCATTAACTAGAAATTCTAGCACTGCAAAACGCTGCGGAGTAATACGAACTCCTGATTGTTTTAGACGTTCTACCGCTTCTTGCAGTTCATTATGCTCATGATGTTCATGCATGACCATCCACCTCGCTTTCATTAAAATAAATTTAAAGGAATTATTATTGACCATTGTAACCATTAATCCTCATATTATTGAGAATTAATACTCTACTATATTAAAAACGACAGGCTAATTTTTCATTTTATATAAGTTTCATTATTCAATAATTGCCATTATTACTTTATAATTCTTATAATTAGTTTAACCATAATACGTTCTTATGTCAATAAAACAACCTTTTATTAAAAAAAGTAAGGTGAATATCAAATATCTGCTTTTACTCTACTTGAAAACTTTCCTCTTCAAATGCACTAAACGCATTCACATATCTTGCACTAACAAATAACAGATCAGATAGACGATTCAAAAATACCAATACAAGTGGATTAATTTCATCCTTCAAACTAACAACTTGGCGTTCAGCTCTCCTTACAATTGTTCTGGCTTGGTGTAACATGGCACTTGTTTGATGACCATTAGGTAAAATGAATTGAGTTAAAGAAGGGATTTGCTTTTCCCAATTATCAATAGCATCCTCCATTTGGTCAATATGTTTTTGGGTAATTTGCCAAGGCACATCTTTACCTTTTGGTGTCGACAATTCTGAGCCAACATGAAAGAGTAGTGTTTGAACTTTTTTCATCCAATAAAGAAACGTTTTCCGCTCTGATAGAGACCAAGAAATTCCTTGATCAATTGTACTTAAAGCTACACCGATAACTGCATTCGCTTCATCACATGTTCCATAAGCTTCAACACGCAAATGGTTCTTGCCAATTCTTTCTCCATATATTAAAGACGTCTCCCCTTGATCTCCTGTCCTCGTATATATTTGCATGTTAATACCCCCTGTCAAGATTTATTTGATTTACAGAAACAGATCCTTCCTTAATAAAACTGACTAAGTTTTCACGAAATATTTCTATTGCTCGAGGTACATATTGCTCTGACTTACCTGATATATGTGGGGTAAGTGTTACTTTTTCATGAGTCCACAATGGACTTTCTTGCGGTAATGGCTCTGTTTGGGTTACATCTAAGATAGCATGTTCAATTTGATTGTCATTCAAGGCTTTTAAAAGTGTCTCTTCAGCTACTACATTTCCCCTACCCATATTTAAAAAGATAGCTCTACTTTTCATCCATTTAAAATGATCATCTTGATAATATCCCTCCGTTTCCTTTGTACTTGGTAAGATAGAGACAACAAAATCAGCAGTCTCTAAAGCACTTTTTATTGAACTATTTTGATAGACATGATCAAAATAAGGACGTGTTCCACCAGCTTTTGTCACTGCAATTGTTTCCATTTGAAAGGCTTGACCAAGACGCGCCACCTCTTCACCAATAGCACCAGCACCTACAATCGTTAATGTACAACCTGCTATTTCACGCATCTCTATTGTTTTATCCCAAACCTTATTTTGCTGTCGCTCAGCCAAGGCTAGATGATTTTTATAATGACTTAACAGCATCGTTAAAGCATATTCCGCCATCGGTATTTTATGTATCCCTCGAACATTTGTCATCAAAATATTTCGCTGTTGAATACGCTCATTTGGCATTTTATCTATCCCTGCTGACATAACCATAATCCACTTTAACTGTTTAGCTTGATCAATATGTTTGACTTCGATATCGCTGCCATAAGTTAGCAAAACATCTGCTTCTGACAGGTATTCACTTGCCTGATCAATATTGTCCATGAATTTAAAGGTGACTTTCTCAAAATCTTTCTTAAGTTGCTGTTCTATATCTTCAGTAAACCTAGTACTAGATAAGATAAGCATAAACAATCCCCCCTCATCTCTCATTATATATAATTTAATATCCCCTAAAATTAAGAAGTTTAATAAAAAATTGCTATATCAGTTGAAAGCGCCAGTCCTAATAAAATAAGAACTAGCGCTAATCATCTATTATCCTTCAATTTCTCGAACAGCTTGTAAGACCTCTTCAACATGTCCGTCTAATTGAACATCTAAAAATACTTTTTGAACAATGCCTGATCGATCAATAATAAATGTAGAACGTTGATTACTATAATACTCCTGTCCTGATTTTTTCTTTAATGTCCAAACCCCAAATTTTTCTGCCAGCTGATACTTCTCATCAACAATAAGTGTGTAAGGTAAATCATGTTGTTCTTTGAATGATTCGTGACTTTCTTTTGAATCAGGACTTACTCCAATTATTGTTGCGTTTAATTGTGAAAATTTATCATGGTTATCACGGAATGAACATGCTTGAGCAGTACATCCCGGCGTGTTATCCTTTGGGTAAAAATATAATACAACAACCTCACCTTTAAAATCCGGTAATGATATTCTCTCACCTTCACTTGTTATTAATGGTAGATTAGGAACAGAATCGCCCACTTTAATCATAATGATCAGCCTTCCTTTCCTTTAATCGTATTAAAAACAGCTTATCCAATTTCTAACTGCTTGACAAGTTATCTGCTTTCCATCTTAATTAAAAATAATTAATTGATCTTTTGATCAAGGTGCTAATAAATTATACCCGAAAAAAAGGGATGTTAAACTCACTAAAACAATTTGTGCTATTTAACTCATTAAATGATAAATTTGTTAATAGCCTATAAAGTATGACATTCTAGACTATGCGGAAAATGATTATAAATTCATAAAAATGAATTTATATGCACACAATCTCTGAACTTCTTTTTATTTATCCTGTTAACTCTTATCAGAAATTGGTTTAGTATTAAGAGCAGTTCTTAATTACATCTAAAAAATACCGATTTAATAATTCTTATATAAAACGAAACTTCAATCAATAGGAAGTTTTCAATGCATAGGAACAGTGGGAGGTTTTCAATGCATAGGAAATGCTAGCGCAAATGTTTTCGATGGGACGAGTAACGCAGTCCCAGATGTTGTCACAAGTCTTTTCGATGGGACGAGTAACCGCAAGTGTCTTCGGTAGGGCGAGTAATCACAACCCCAGTCCCAGGATGTGACGGTTTTAGTCTGCATTCCCTCTTCTCCTACTGATTGGCACTGGGATTCAGGCTAAGTAAGGCACTTAGTTTTGCGATGCAAATAATTTGTAGCCTTCCTTAATACAACTACTCGTCCCGCCGTAGTGATTTGCCACCGAAACCCATTGTTGTCCCGAGTTTTACGGGCGATTATCTGTGATAAACATTAAATAGCTTATTTAAATAAATGACACTATAATTAAACGGTTTAAACAGCTATTCTTTTTTAAGACCAGATCACATTTCAAGTTTTTTATAAAATTGTGAATATTCATTTATTTTAAATTGATAATCCATTCAGAATATGCTATGATAATTTTTGAAATTTATTTTTCAACTCATGCTTTATTTGTCAATTTGTATGACTTCCCTTCAAAGCATGAAACTTGGCCTTTTCTGAGAATTTCTCATTAAAGGTCCTTTTTGTTTAATAACGACCTTTTAAGGAAATAACATATAGGAAGAAGTATCTTCTTAAGTTAAGGGAGGCTCTGCTCTAATGAAATTAGGAGCTAGAATGTTTAAAACAGGATTGGCTGTTGCCATTGCATTATACTGTGCTTCACTCATTGGCTTTCCATCAACAGTTTTTGCAGGCTTTGCGGCGGTATTTGCGATTCAGCCTTCGATATATCAATCATTTAAAATAACGATTAAACAGCTTCACGCTAATTTCGTAGGAGTAACTACTGGGATTGTCCTTTCTTACCTGTTAGGAAATGAAGCCATTGTCGTTGGAATATCTGTTGTGATTGTTATCATTCTTTGTCGATTTTTTAAATTAGAAAAAAGTGCGGTCTCTATCGCATTGATTGCTGTTATTTCTGTGATGGAAACAACGATGATGGAGATTTACCAATTTGGTCTACTACGGTTTTCATCACTGATGTTGGGTATTCTTTCAGCTTTCGTTGTTAATCTTGTTTTTATCCCACCTAAATATGAATCAACTTTGTTCCAGCATATTGAACATTTGACATTAGAAATTTTACAATGGCTCAGGGTGACTACTCGGCATTTATCAGACGACCCTTCTTTAAAAAAAGAAATGAAACGGATTAATGGTGAATTAAGACGCATGGATGAGCTTTATTTACTTTTTTCGGAGGAACGTGTTTATTTACAAAAAAATCGACTTATGCGAGCGCGAAAGCTAGTTTTATTTAGACAATTAATTAAAGTAAGTCATGCTAGCTTTGATTTGTTAAAGACAATTCAAACCCTTGATAATCGAACAAATATGATTCCAAAGGACATTCAGACTAAACTTGTCCAAGAAATTGATCTCGTTATTCACCGACATGAGCACATGTTACTGAGCTTTATAGGCAAAATTAAACGCTATGACCAAAGCATTGCCAAATCTGAAAAAATCTCTGAGTTCATCGATGCATTACTGAATCTCTATCAAGAGAATGAAAGTGATTACTTAATTTTTCTCCCTTTAGCAACGAAATTAATGACTTATTACCGAGAACTCTCACATTTACAATCCCTATTGAATAGTTATGATCACTTTCATTCAGATGAAAAGTTTAAAATCATCCCAAAGCGAGATTTAGATTAAAAATTTATTGTATGTATAGGAAAAGGAAAAAATAACCTAAAGTCACTTAAAGGTGAATTTAGGTCATTTTTTGCTGTGGCTAATACGAGCGATACGTTAAGAAAAGCTCGTACCATCGTTCGATATGTTCAAATGAAAATGGGCCCTTTCTTTGGTGAATCATTTGTATTAAGTGATCAACATTATTCCATAAAATCCGATCTAACACTTGTGGATAGTTCATTTGCTGACGGTGAAGGTCATATTCGTCTTTATCAAGTAACGTATAAGTCATGTCCGGAAAAACTTTAATATCAAGATCATAATCAATATATTTTACCGCCCCGGATTCATATACAAAAGGTGAGCTAATATTACAATAATAGTGAATACCATCTCCCCTAAGCATACTGATCACATTAAACCAATACTTTGAATAAAAAAAACAAATAGCCGGTTCTCGAGTAATCCAATCCCGACCATCACTTTCCCTCACTTGTGTTCGATCGTTTGCACCAATCACCCGCGTGCTTGTCGCTTTTAAAATAATCGTTTCTTGCCAAGTGCGATGGAGCTGCCCATTGTGTTTATAGCTGTGAATTTTTATGGGTGAACCTTGTTCTGGGACAGCCATTATATTCTTCCTTTCTATTTCTAAAGCTATTCTCATTATAGCTTTTATTAAGCAAGAATAAAAATATTTTTACTTTTCACTAAATAAAACGAAACTTCAATCAGTGGGAGTTTTCGCTCTTCTCCCACTGAATGTTTAGTTGAGTGATTCAGGACATTAGCGTCCGTTATCTCCCGCCTAAATAAAATTACTTCTTTCTTCTATTTTGAGGCGGGAGTTTTACGGACGGTTATCTGTGATAAAGTGTAAATAAAAAACTTCTTTCAAATTATTCATCACAGAACATGACGTATATCATTAACCTTTATCTAATTAAATTTTTTTAAACTCACCTAAAAAGTGAATAAGTTAGACCTCAAATATCTAAAAACACTTAGTTCTATTGGGAAAAATGCAAGTTGAAAATCCATTTAGTCAAGTGTTTTGGGTTTGATTGATAGCCGAAAGCAGGCTAATTGAGTCATACCTTATAACACAGCTTTTGATGGGAGAAATAATCATACATAGGAATGCTCTTGTGCCATCACACTGAAAATAAATGCCCTTTTTATTCCGAATGCTAGTCCCAACACCTAAATAATCTACATCTTGTAGTTCTCTATACCTGTAGAAAGCGGATAGTCTTCAGCTGACACTTCTATCGTATGACTAAGCTAACTTTCTTATCCTCATGAGAAAGTTACAGAAAAATTAACCTCAACTAAATATATCCTGCTCAGAAATAATTCAATAGCACATTTTTATCGAGTAGAGGGAAAAGCTAAGTAGCTTTCCGCCCCTCTCACACCACCGTACGTACGGTTCCGTATACGGCGGTTCAATAGTTTGAGTGTACGAACTGGTATTGAAGAGCGATATCTTTATATCCTCTCGATGCCAGTTCTTTATCTGTCAAGGAACGATGGAGTACATAGCTACCAGATATGACCCAGTAGCCTTTTCTTGTATTCGACCATTCATAAGCTTTCCGTTTATCGATACCTAGATGAATTAGATTCTTTCTCTTTGTGCGTGGATTTTTCCACTGTTTCCAGATACATTGTCTAATCCTTCGCTTCAGCCACCCGTTTAGATTCTTCATAAATCCTTTCATTTCTCCTATGCCATAGTAGTTTATCCACCCTGTCATAAGCTGCTGGATTTCTTTTAGAATCACATCGATACTTCGTCCACGATTACGTTTGGTAATCCGTCTAAGTTTCTGTTTAACGGTTACTTTTGCTTTATAATGGGGACGGATTTGAACACCTTTCTTTGTAACGAGGAGACAGAAGCCTAGAAACTTTCGTTTCAAAGGGCTGCCCACCGCACTCTTTTCCCGATTCACTGTAAGACTCAAATCCGTCTCGAGAAATTTCGTAATACTTTTCATTACTCGCTGACCTGCTCTTTTACTTTTTACATAAATGTTACAGTCATCTGCGTAACGCACGAATCGATGTCCTCGTTTCTCCAATAGCTGGTCTAATTCGTTTAAGTAAATATTACTGAGTAACGGAGACAGGTTTCCCCCTTATGCAAAGAAAGTAATTATGCGAAGTATGTAATAGAATCCCTGAGAAATCAATAGTTACAATCAATTTACTTTGCATAATATCCGGAAATGATAATAAGGGCTTAACGCTCAAATATCATTTTTGGAGGAATGTTTCATGCAAAAGAGTCCATTGGATGAACTAATTCATGACTTGGAGAAGGAAATGTTGCGACTTGGTTATAGTCAAGGTACCATGCAGTTCTACCGCAGGAGATGGCAAATGCTCCTGCATTTCGCTCAGGATCGAGGTGAAACCTACTATACAGAACAATTAGGTATCGATTTTATTGAAAAACATTTTCAAATTCTTGAGAAAAATTTTGAGCGCAGATTATCGCAGCCAGAAACACAAGAACTGCGTGTTATCCGGATGATTGGTAACTTTCAGTTACACCGTACTATCTTACGTCGATATTATAAGCACAAGGAAATTTTGACGGATGACTATTATATTGAGCTAAGTCATCAGTTTAAGCAATATTGTGAGAATCAAAATTATTCTAAGGTAACTATCGACCACTATGTCAAACAATCAGAACGGTTTATGGATTATCTTGTCTCTCAATCTGTAAATGCGTGCAAAGATATCAACCTCACTCTGATTAATGACTATATCAAAACATTAGCTGGTTATGCCTATAAAACGGTGGAACAAGTAATTTGTTCGATACGTGCTTTTTTCCGGTTTCTTTTGGAAATTGGTGAGACAGATAAAGATTTTGCCTCAAAAACACCGATGGTCCAAGCTAGAAAACAAACTCGTATTCCGTCTGTATGGACAAAAGATGAGTTAGAAAAATTAATCGCTGCCATTGATAAAGGAAGCCCAAAAGGCAAACGTGATTACGCCATTATTTTAATGGCAAGTTTTCTGGGTTTGCGTTGTACGGATATTAAAAATTTGAAAATGGAGCACTTCCGATGGGAAGAAAAGCAGCTAGTCTTCACCCAATCTAAGACAAGAGAACCCCTATCTCTTCCCTTGACACCGGAGGTGGGCTGGGCCGTGATCGATTATCTCAAATACGGACGACCAAACATAGAAAGTCCCTACCTATTCGTCAAACACATGGCCCCGTTTGGTCCATTTTCAGAAGCCGATCATTTAAATCAACTGATTAGTAGATACATGGAACAAGCACGTATTCCAAAGTTGAAAAAACGAAGAGGTATGCATTCACTGCGACATACAATGGCTAGTATGCTTTTGGAAAAAGAAACACCGCTTTCCACCATTTCAGATATCCTGGGGCATATTGATACGAACTCAACAGCTGTCTATCTGAAAACAGACATCGAAAAGTTGAAAGAATGTGCGCTTGATTTTGAGGAGGTATCTGTCTATGAGTGATATCCAATATAAAGGTCCTTTAAAAGAACACCTTCAAAATCACGTGGAATTGAAAAAAGCAGTAGGATATAAATATGATACAAATGCTTGTCACCTTAAGCGTTTCGATCAATTTACATTGGAAAAATACCCTGATGCAATCGATTTAACAAAGGAAATTGTGTTAGATTGGTGCAGCAAAAAAACGTATGAGGCTCAGGCTAACCAATCTTCACGTGCATCCATCATGCGCCAGTTTGCGAAGTATATGGATTCTGTTGGAGCGAATGCTTATATTCTTCCTAAAGGATACTTTTCGAAAGGGCAACAATATACTCCGTATATTTATACAACGGAGGAACTTACTAAGTTCTTTACTGAAACCGAGAAATGCAAGTACTGTTCCGAATGTCCGTATCAACATCTCATTATGCCTGTATTTTTTCGAATGATTTACATGTGCGGTCTAAGATCATCAGAAGCACGACTTTTAAAATTGGCTGACGTTGACCTTGAAAACGGCATTCTCATCGTCCATCAATCCAAGAAAGATAATAGTAGAATGATACCTATGTCAAAACCTCTAACCGAACGCTGTCGGCATTATTCAGATAAGGTACACCAATTTTCAAAAGTCGAAGACTATTATTTCCCTGCTTTTGGTGGAAAACCGATGACTATAGGAAATGTATATAAGAACTTTCGCAAATTTCTATGGGGTGCCAATATTTCGCACGGCGGCAGAGGGAAAGGTCCTCGTGTTCATGATTTTCGACATACTTATGCCGTTCACTGCCTAAAAAAATGGACGGAACAGGAAAAAGATTTAACAGCTTACCTTCCGGTACTGAAAACATATATGGGACACGATACGTTTGAAGAAACCGCCTATTACTTGCGCATGACTGCCGATGTGTTTCCGAATATTACTTTAAAATTGGAAACACAATTTCCGAAGGTGATTCCGGTACTGGGAGGCGATGTGGTTGAAACCGACTGATTTTGCCAAACATCTCACGAACTTTCTTTCAAGTTACTTGCCATCCCAGAAAAATGTGAGTAAAAACACCATTCACTCCTATCGGGATACATTTAAACTCTTAATTAGGTATTGTCAAGAAACGAAAAATATACCAGCAGAACGAATAACGATGAGCGTTCTTTCGAATGGCTTACTGATAGAATTCCTAGAATGGTTGGAGAAAGAGCGAAAATGTAGCATTTCTACCCGAAACCAAAGACTTTCCGCCATTCATTCCTTTTTCCGATACGTACAGGCTGAAGAGCCCGATGGGCTCTTTCACTTCCAAAAAGTCATCGCCATCCCAACTAAAAAGGTAAAGAAAACAATGGTGGAGCACCTGACACCTGAGGCAATGAAACTTCTTTTAGAGCAGCCAGATAAACATTCCCTCAAGGGACGACGCAACCTGACACTCATGAGTGTGTTGTATGATACAGGAGCCAGAGTACAGGAACTAATTGATATTACTGTCAGGGATGTCATTTTGGAGGTGCCGGCAGTCATTGTATTAAACGGAAAAGGAAATAAAATAAGACGTGTACCTCTTATGAAAAATACGGTATCGTTGTTGGAGCACTATATTGTTGAACATCAGCTCGATAAACCATGGAAAAATGAATATCCTTTATTCTCTAACAGCCAACATAACAAGCTTACCAAGGAAGGAATAGCTTATATTATTTCAAAATATGTGGCAGAAGCACAAAAGTCTTCTACGATGATACCTGCAAAAGTAAAACCACATATGTTTCGTCATTCAAAAGCTATGCATTTATTGCAAGCCGGCGTCAACTTAATATACATTCGTGATTTCCTTGGTCATGTGGATTTAAAAACAACTGAAATCTATGCCAGAACGGATACAGAGACAAAAAGAAAGGCTCTTGAAAATGTTTATCCGGATTTGATTAATAGCGATCTACCGGATTGGAATAGAGATCAAGCGCTTCTTTCTTGGCTTTCTGAATTAAAATAAAATAGATATTATGCAAAGTAAATGGAAGAATAGCCCTTTATCCATAGGTTTTTTGAAGTTTACTTTGCATAACATAATACTTTGCATAAGGTGGTTTATGCGAAGCTTTGCATAATCCGCCTTGTGGTGTTCCTTCCTCCGATTTTTCAAAGATCCCATCAATCATGATTCCACTTAATAAATATTGTCTTATCAAGCGTAGTACTCGTTTATCCGTTATCCGTTTTTC
Organism: Amphibacillus sp. Q70; assembly: GCF_052055485.1. GTDB lineage: Bacteria > Bacillota > Bacilli > Bacillales > Amphibacillaceae > Amphibacillus. The sequence goes on from NZ_CP197171.1 coordinate 3,964,739, forward strand.
CACAAAGTGCATTAGTTTATCATGATTTACTGTATCGAAGTAGGCTTTCATGTCCAAGTCCACCACATATTTGTACCCTTGTTCGTAGTACGATTTTGCCCGTATGATAGCTTGATGTGCACTACGTTTTGGACGAAACCCAAAACTATTATCGGAGAACGTCGGTTCAAATATGGGTTGTAATACTTGGTTTATTGCTTGTTGAAGCATTCGGTCCATAACGGTAGGAATCCCCAGCTTTCTTGTTCCACCATCTTGTTTGTCAATTTCAACCCGCAATACGGGCTGAGGTTTATATTTCTCAAGATGCAACTGTGTTAATAATTCTTCCCTATGTTCCCTCAAGTATGGAAGCAACTGGTCGTATGTCATACCATCTACTCCAGCTGCACCCTTATTTCTGACCACTTGAAGGTAAGCTTGATTCAGATTATCCCTTGACAGGATTCTTTCAAACAGATTGGATACACCATTTTGATTGTTCTTTTCACCATGAAAGGCACTATGCGCTTCGACATACCCTTCATGTTCCACACTATCTCTCTGTCGATAGCCAGATTCTCCTGTTTTCTGCAGTTCTCGCACCTTTCACACCTCCTAGACTTTCAAAATTACTATTGTTTGGTCCTTCATGTTTTGGTCCTTTCACACTACTACGACCTCTGCTGACTTCTTGTGATTCACCACGATGTCACCATCTTGGTTGTGTCGGCTCGTTATCACTCAACTTATACGTCACCCTCACAAGACCTCCCCCGGTAAGAACGAAAACTTTCCTCCCACGTAACTGCTAGATTTACTGTATAGGTTTCGGGCAGTATTGGATTTTGTCTTGTTGCGCAGACTCATCCGACCTAAGCCAGCCTTCTATCTAGTTTCTGTTCGTCAGTTCGGGAGTTTGCGTCCAGCTTCCTTCAGCCACTACCTCACGATAGCCACCTTGCCTTTCGCTAACAGTTCCTACTGCCAAGCCTGTAGTAGTCTCTCACCACCAAGCTTTCATTCATGCAGGGCGCACACAAAAAGAGCTATCGATAAATCGATAGCTCTTTCATTATTATTATTGACTGTTATTGCTTATTTTGTTGCGATTTTTTATTTTGTTGTTTGACACGTTTTGTGTCAGTCTCAGAAGCAAACTCAGTTCCATATTGTCCTTGACCTTGTTGTGCTTGCTGGTTTTGGCGTTTTACTTCCTCAGCATTTGTTTTGCCTGGGTTTTGGTTTTGATTTTGGTTTCTAGCCATTTGATATCACCTCCACAACGTTTAATGTAACCATTTTTACAGAGGCTATTCAAAAAACAACATAAAATAAATTACAATTGCTTAATGATCTTTTGATGCGGTACGGGGAAAGGATATTTGTCTAACTGTGCATGTTTAACAAGTTGTTGAGAGTTTCTTTCAAAAGCAATCGCATCTATTTTTAAATGAAAAACATCCATTGACCACGTGACGTGAGAAAAAATGTGTTTAATGGACTCTAATTGATCCATTTCAATAATATTTGTTTGAAACAATTCTTCTGCAAATGGAATTAGTAATTTTTGATCAATCTCCCCTTGTTCAACCATAGGAAATTGCCAAAGCCCTGCTAACAATCCAGTTTCAGGCCGTTTTTCAATTAAAATTTCCCCTGATTTATTTTCTAAAACAAACACATAATAAGAAAAAGACTGTTGTTTTTTATTTTTTGATTTGACAGGATATTTAGTTTGACTATTTTGTTGATAAGCTTGACAATGCGCTTGAATCGGGCAAAGTTCACATTTGGGATTTTTCGGGCGGCAGACCAATGCTCCCAATTCCATCAAACCTTGATTAAAACTTGATGGATCTTCGGTTGAAATAATTTCTCTAATCAATGCTTCAAATACCTTTTTTGTTTTAGCTTTTGCAATGTCTGCTTCAATTTCGAAAACCCTAGAAATAACACGCATGACATTTCCGTCAACAGCTGGCTCTGGAGCATCATAGGCGATACTCATAATCGCTCCCAATGTATAAGGACCAATTCCTTTAAGCTTGCTTAGCTGTTTACGATCCCTTGGAACCTCGCCATTATATGTTTCTTTTACTTCTTGAACAGCTGATTGCAAATTGCGTGCTCTTGAGTAGTAACCGAGTCCTTCCCAAGCTTTTAAAACTTCTTGTTGGTCAGCGTCTGCAAGACTATTCGGATCAGGAAATTTTTCAATAAAGTTCTCGAAATATGGGATGACTGTATCCACTTGTGTTTGTTGGAGCATAATCTCTGATACCCATACTTTATAAGGATCCTGATCTTCACGCCAAGGCAATTGACGTTTATTCTGCTCAAACCATTTAATTAAATCCGTTTGAAAAGCTTTTTTATTAAAAGAACTTATGTTCATAACTGTCACCCTTTATTTATGTTCTCGTATGATTATTAAAGTAAGGTTTAACCTGTTTAAAAAATGGCTACTAATAAGTATAGGTTATTTTTCAACTAAATTAAATGATATAGATAACTCAAAATAATTGAAAGGGGCCAGCATAAATGGATACCGGAACCCACATCGCAATGGGAATTGCCATTGGCGGAATTGCTACAATTGATCCCATTGTACAACAAGATCCGATATTTTTCAGTGCTGTTATGGCTGGAACCATCATAGGCTCACACGCACCAGATTTTGATACTATCTTAAAATTAAGGAACAATGCCGTTTATCTACGTCATCATAGAGGTATCACACATTCAATTCCATTAATGATTTTTTGGGGATTATTAATTTCAGGCGTCATTTACTTAATTGTCCCAGGTTTACCTTTTTTAAATATTTGGAGGTGGACTGCTTTAGCTGTATTTCTGCATATTTTTGTTGATCTTTTCAATGCATATGGTACTCAAGCTTTTAGACCCTTCACCAAAAAATGGATTGGTCTTGGTTTCATTAACACATTTGACCCAATTATTTTTTCTGCACATATCATGGGTTTCGTTATTTGGTTACTGGGAGCAGATCCTGCAAAAACTTTTATCAGTATTTACTGTCTACTTTTTCTCTATTACCTAAAGCGTTTCTGGCAGAAAAAAGTACTGGAAAGAAAAATTCGCCTTTCCTATTCAGATGTTGAAGGAATCTTTACCTCACCAACAATTAATCAAAAGGTCTGGCGATTAGCCGTAACGACTAAGGATAAGTTTTATGTCGCACGAGCCATTGATGGAAATATTCAAATTGTCGATATGTTTGATAGGAAGCCCGTTCCAAATAATAAATTGATCAGAATAGCTAAATCAGATCCTAACGTATCAGCTTTTTTATCCTTCTCTAAGGTGTATCGCTGGGAACAAAGAGAATATGAAAATTATACAGAAGTGAGATTTATCGACTTGCGCTATCGATCCAAGGATCATTATCCTTTCGTAGCTGTTGTTAAGATAACGAAAGATTATCGAATTCTCAAATCTTTTACAGGTTGGATTTTCTCTGAACAGAAACTTCAAGATAAATTATTAATAGAAGACATATAAACACATCCATTGTGATGTGTTTTTCTTTCTGGTTAAATAAATGTTATTCTAATCAAAAAAGGATAGATGAAATTATCAGTATTGGATCTTAATAGGATATTATTTATATTTTGCCACCATTCGAACAAGTATGTAACCGGGAAACTTGACTTATTCTAACTACCATTCTCCTTTGTCTACCTATTAATTTCTCTACTCTGATTTCATTCAGATCTTTAGTCTTTAATATATTGATCAACAAAATGCTCGATCTGATCCTGAGGGAATCCCTTTTGATAGAGCGCTCCTTTAACCTTTTGGATAAGAATATAACCTTCAGCTTTTGAACGGTATCGTTTTAAGACTTTTTCTCCTTGATAGACAAGAGCCTCCCATTCTTGCTGTTCATCTTTCTCTAATTCCTTTGTTTGAATAGCACGCTCAATGACTGAATGTTGGAAACCTTTTTGAATTAATTGCTGTTTCATTTTTAGAAAAGCTTGTCTATGTGAACGTCGAGTTGATTTCTTTGTTTGCTTATCTAACCAATTTCTAATGAGTTCTACTTGCTCAGCTTCTTCATACTGCATTAAGGCATACTCAATTTGTTCATTCACTATTCCTTTTTGAACAAGCTCCCTCTTGATTTGCTCCGGCCCTTTAAAAGTTGTTTTTATTTTCGTAGATACATAGGCTTCTGCAAAAGCTTGATCATCCAGAATCTTTTGTTCTTTTAAACGATTGACAATGATGTGAATTTGCTCTTCTTCAACTTCCTTTTCAGTTAAATAAACGATTAACTCCTTAACCGAACGCATTCGATAACTTAAGTAGCTTAAAGCTTGGTTATATGCTTTATGCAGGTTATCTTTAGCCATTAACATATCTATTGTCGGCTGATCTAATGTTTGACCTTTTTTTAATCCTTCATTTATTAGCGTTTCTTCCTCAACACTAAAAGCATACCGTTCTTCTTTTTCTGCTGCTTCCTTAATAAAAATATTATAACGATTTTTATTATTCTTCTGTGTAGCTATCCTTGTGACTTTTGACACCTAGATCACCTCTCTTGATCATTATATCATGTTAATTAGATTCAAAAAAAAGATATTATCGGCATGGATAACATCTAGAGTAAAAACTATTTTAATAGAAGATCATTTGCTATGAATCGTTATTTGACATTCATTTTCATTGATTCTTTTGGATAGTGTTGTCATTGCTTCAGCTTTTGCCTCAGCAAAAGTAGACCCGAAGCCATATCCTGTCATTATATTTTCCGATTCTAGATCTAGTGCCATTTGCCAGATCGGGATTTTCTCATCCACCTGTAAATGTAAGCAAAGACATCCAGGATAGTCAGGGAGTGTTAGTAATTCAATAATACGAATTATTGAATGTGGCATTTGTAAATTAAATCCTTTTTTGTTCCACTTTTCAATCTTGAATAGTAGACATGCTACCATTTAATCACCTCTCTCAGTTCTTAATAAGAACATTGTACTATATGTTCCTATTAAGAACAACAAAAGCCCTAAAAATGGCTTCAAACATGATAGGATAAAAAAAGTAGTGATAGTAACGATAGTGAGTGATAAAATGGCTGCCCAACAATTAGCTGCAAATATAAAATATTATCGTAAACAATATAACTGGACTCAACAACAGCTTGCTAATGAGCTGAAGATTTCACGATCCGTGATTGCAAAGTGGGAAAATGGTGATGTTTTACCTGATTTACCTGCTTTAATAAAATTAAGTCAAGTTTTTCACCAAACAATTGATCATTTGCTTGGAATGAATGAACATGCTGATCAGCTTTTAAGTGATTTTCAACAATTCTATCAAGCAAATATAGAGGAAGAATTGACGATTGATGAATCCTTCTTAGACCTAGTTAATTACTTAGTCAAAAATCCTATTTTAAAAGAACAGCTAGAGCAAGTTACTCAATTATCCATAAAGCAACAAAAGGCTATTCAACGTATGTTTGGAACTTTAGTCAATGAAATTGAAAAATTATAACTTATTTATGAAAATCCCTCTCGGAAGATTAAGAGGGATTTGTTTCTTTATTGGTTATAGAATCATTTTTAATCACATACTTACAACTCTTTCCACCTTTAGCAATACACTCCACCCTAGCAATTTGATCAGTCCCAAGCACTTCTTTAAATAATTCAAGCTCATATTGACAAGGCTTGTCATAGCAATCTGCAATGGCGGCAATAGGGCAATTAAACTGTTCGAAAGTAATACTAGATTCGTCCTCTTCTGTATCTGATTCACTAAACTCAGCCATATAGCCGTTTTCTTGCTGAACTTCTACTAACTGTCCAACTCGGTCAGCAAGGGGATCATCTTTGAATATACGACGACGATATTTCTTTCGAAGTCGTTCTTCCCGATTTTTAAAAAGCATGTCAATCGCTTCATTTCCCATACTTTCTTGAACATCTTGAAGAATTTCAACAACAATCTTATCATAACTATTAGGAAAAGTATCATGCCCCTCGACCGTTAAACTATAAAAAATAACCGGTCTTCCCATCGGTTGACGAACCGTTCTCGAAGTAATAAATTTTTCAGCTTGTAATTTAACCAAATGCTTTCTTACTGCCATCTCAGTAATATCTAAAAATTCCTTCAATCCACTTACGGACAATTCCTTATGCTTCTTTAATAATTCCATAATTGATTGCCTTGTTGATTTCTCTCTCCCCATTTATAACACCATCCCTTACCTTATATATTATCGGAAATAGATTGTGAAGTAAATAACAATCTTAATAAAATAACTATTTTTTAAACTTTATGGTCTATAATTTAATAATTTTCATGTATATTAAATGACAAAGCTCATATATTACTCTAAAATTATAGTTTAAATATATCATATTCTAGTAAAGGGGTGGGGACAATAGGCATTATAATTGTAGAAATTTGTGAAAGTAATTTACTACAAACGATTGAAACTGAACAATTATTAGAATCAGAATACCCTGAAGTTTCCGTTCTTGTCAGTGAGTGTCTTTCTTTTTGTGGGCTTTGTCGCTTTAAACCTTTTGCTTTAGTAAACGGGCGTAGAATTAGAGGGAAAAATGTTCAGGATTGTCTTGATAATATCCGTCTAGCAATCGAGGAAGAACTTTTACAATATAAATAAAGTTAACTTTTAACAGATTTTGCAGGAAAACGCCCATCAAGTGAAATTCATCTTAAGGTATAAACCGCTTTTGTAGAATTTGAAGTATTTTACACCTACACTTATACTATCTGTTATTATGGATAAAATCATATCCTTTCCTACAATATAATAAAAACGCGGCTGGGACAAAGGTAAATTAAGTCGTTTAAAAAGCGAATGATATTCAAGTAAATTGAATAAATCATTCGCTTTTTGCAAGTTAACTCTTACTCATTAAAATTTGGAGTATCTAATCGTTCCGAAAAGCAACGGGTTCGCTTTTCGCGGGGATGGCTTCAGCTAACTTGAGTAGCAAAGTTCGCTCCTCAAGTGGATCTTCAGCTCATCCTCGAAAATAAAAGACAATTTTCTTCGTGCGATGTATTGCTGACGAAGCCTTCCTTGTCCTATTCAAGCAGAAGTCTCCCCCGTTGCTTATCTTCACTTAGACAAGTCGTTCTTATCGAATAAGTAAACTTAACAGAGCAAAACCACAAGGTGAAATTGATTTTATAAGCTATTGAAAGTCAATAATTATTAAGGTAAAAGTCGCTATCTAGCAGATGAGATATGTGTAAACTCCCGTGGGAAAAGCGTGAGCTTGAGATCCACTTTGACAAGTGCTTTTTGCTTGGCAAAGTTAGCTCAAGGCAGGCTAACTTCGTCACGTCCTGTGACAACGCCTGGGACTGCGATTACTCGCCCCACCGAAAACATTTGCATGACCAACGTCCTGTACGCCTCCTTGCCCACAGGAAAGTGGAACATATCTCATCTGCGGTCATTTCCACTATATCCATATCGTGTTTGTTCGTATCTAGAATAAACTGTTTTGTTTTGCCCCAGCCTTATTTTTCATTTATCTTACTTACATTTTAAATTGTTGAACTAATTCTCTTAATTCCTTAGCCGAATCGAGTAATGTGCTTGCACCATTTGCTACACCTTCCATCGAGCTTGAAGCTTCTTCTGCTGAGGCTGATGTTTCTTCAACACCCGCTGCGGACTCTTCTGATATTGAAGCAATTTCTTGAACAGCTCCGTTCATTTTTTCAGAATCATTATTCAACTCTTCCAAGCCTGACATCACTGTTTGAACATGTGCCGTCATGGTTGAAATTGCTCCCTCAATAGCTTTAAAGCGAACCCCTGTTGCCTCAATATCCTCAGCACCTTGAGCTACTTCATTATACCCCTGTTCTAGAGCGGTGGAGACAGCTTTAGATTCTGTCTGGATCGTACCAACAATTTCGGTAATATCTACAACTGAATCCCCTACTTGCTCAGCCAGTTTTCTAACTTCATCAGCAACGACAGCAAAGCCAAGACCATGTTCACCCGCTCTGGCAGCTTCAATGGCTGCATTAAGTGCAAGTAAATTAGTTTGATCGGCAATATCTTTAATTACTGCAACAAGCCGAGAAATCTGTTGTGACTGTTTATCGAGCCCTTCCACTTTCGTCACAGCATCTTTAACAATTTGATCAATGCTATTCATTTGTTTGATCGATCTATCCATATATTCATTACCTAAATCTGTTTCTTTCAGTACATCACTTGATGACGCATTAATAGTTTCACTGCTTTTATTAATAGAACCAATCTTTTCAGCAAATTCTTTCATTGTTCCTGCTAAATCACCAGCAAAATTTGCTTGTGTTTCCGTCCCGGATGCAAGCTCTTCCATTGTAGCTGCAATTTGCTCTGTACCTGATTTTACATCATCTGCTGATTGATTTAATTGTTCACTTTGACTACTTACTAGCAGTGAGGTTTGTTTAATTGAGTCAATCATTGTTGTGAGTTGCAGTCGCATTTGATCAATTGAGCTAGTCAATCGACCTGTTTCATCATTTCCTTGGTAATAAATATCTGGTGCCGTTAAATCACCAGACGCAATGCGGTCACTCATAGTTACAACAGCTTTTAAATTTTTCGAGACATGTCGGCTAATAAAAACAATGATAATAAAAGCAACTATAAATGAAATAACCATACTGCTCAACAACATAACTTGAGCAAAATTCTGACTGGATTCTGCATTGTCAGCTGCAATATCACGATCTTCAATAATCAAATCTCGCAGATATTCTAAATAAAGTGAGGTGGTTGAAGTTAAGTTATTATAGCGATTACTGTATAGGCGCATTACATTTTCATCATCACCAGCTGTTGTCGTCATCTCTTCATAAAACATATCATCTAACTGTTGATTATGGTTGAGAACTTCATTATACAATGAATTCTGCTGATCTCCACTGATCTGTTCATCTAAATAAGCAAGTCGTTCAGAAATCTCTTCATTTTTTGCTTCAAAATCCTTTAAGTGACTTTCATTTCCAAATTGTGCATAGCCCATCGCCGATAAACCTTTTGATTGAATCAGATCACTTAATTCAGTTGTTAGGATCGCTCGATCAGCTTGAACATTTAATATCTTCATATCTTCTTGTGCTTGCCTAATTGAAACTGATACTAAAATGGTTGAGGTAACAAGTAATATAAATATAAATATAAGTACAGATCCATATTTCCAACCGATCGATAAATTATGTAGGTCAAATTTCCTGGTTTTTTTCTTATTCAGCTTATCAGGCTTACTTTTTCTTTTGAATCTTTTAAAAAACTTGATGGTCCTTGGTTTCTTTTCTTTCTTTTTTTTAAAGCGCTTGATCATCTTGGTGGCCTCCTCCTAAAGCGATTTCATATTATATCTGTTAGTTTATCAAATAGACAAACCTATAATATTATAGTATACATAAACATCCTTTTAAACAAGTGATTTTTACTAGATAAGATGACAGAATTAAGACATTTATCCTACCTTTATAATATCGACAACACATTTAAGAAGTGAATACGTACTTTTGTCACATCTATAAATCACTTTCCTATGATTAGGTTGTAAAATAACTCCATTAAACAAAAGCTTTATTCCGTAAAGAAACTACTTCAAATACAGTGATAAATAGGCTCTTTCATTTTTCTTTTCTGTAACAATAAAAAATACTTCCTAGATTCCCCAATGAGAGTCTAAGCTTACAGCCCGATCATCTGTAATTAAAATGAACAAATCTTATTTTAACTAATTAGGCAAAACAGCCTATATCGTTTTTTAGTAAGGATTGGTTTAATAGATTTAAGACTTTATAAACTTTTAAGTTATTTTAATAGACAAAAGCATATTTATCAGCTAATATACTATATATAGTGATTTTTCCAAAAACCAATCACAATATATAGTATTTTATTATGATAGGAGCTATTTAAGGAGGAGCAATTCATGACAGTTGTTATTGATCAAATTGAAGAAAGGTTAAATCGACTTGAAAAAGAACATTCGATCGATTTAACAATATTAAAAGAAAAGGTAAAAGATGTTAGCTCAAACGAAGAAGCAAATGAATCGGCTTTATTCTATGCACTTAACTCCATTGCGATGGACCAGTCAAAATGGACATTTGTGGCTGCAGATTTTTATTTAGAGCAACTCTATCGTGAGGCAAGTTTAAATCGCAGATATAGTCATGACTTAAAATATGGAAGTTTTTCAAAACTGATTGAAACATTGACAGCTAAAGGAATTTATTCAGAAGAATTGCAAAATGCCTATACAAAGGCTGAGCTAGATCAACTTGAAACGGCAATTGTCCCTGAACGTGATCAATTATTTAATTACATAGGTATCTTTTTGCTTGCAGATCGCTATTTAGCACGTGATCATGATCGCCACCTTTATGAATTACCGCAGGAGCGTTTTATGATTATCGCGATGACACTCATGCAACATGAAGCACCAGAACAACGCCTTGAGCTTGTCAAGGAAGCGTATTGGGCATTATCCAATCTCTATATGACTGTAGCTACACCAACCTTATCGAATGCAGGAAAAAGTTATGGTCAACTGTCCTCGTGTTTCATCGATACCGTTGATGATTCTCTAGATGGTATTTATTTGAATAACTGGGATATTGCCCGACTGAGCAAAGATGGCGGTGGGATTGGTGTTTATTATGGAAAGGTTCGAGCACTTGGATCAGATATTAAGAAGTTTAAAGGAAATTCATCAGGTGTTGTGCCATGGATAAGATTGATTAACGATACGGCAGTAAGTGTGGATCAACTGGGGCAACGACAAGGTGCAGTTGCTGTCTATTTAGATATTTTCCATCGTGATATCATGAATGGATTCCTAGATTTGAAAACAAATAATGGGGATGAACGCCGTAAAGCACATGATATTTTTACCGGGGTCTCTATTCCTGATTTGTTTATGGAACAATTAAAGAAAACCGATGAAAATGGAAAAAGTATCGGAGAGTGGCATACCTTCTGTCCACACGAAGTCAAACAAATCATGGGTTGGAAAGATGAAAATGGACAACCTCTTGGCCTAGAAGATTTTTATGATGAAGAGGATCATAAATATTTCACAGAAAAATATCATGAAGCGGTTAATCATCCGATCCTACCGCGCAAAACGTATCGAGCAATGGATATTATGGCGCGGATCATGGTGGCACAGCTAGAAACTGGAACACCTTATATGTTTTATCGTGATGAAGTCAATCGCCAAAATCCTAACAAACATGAACGTGGAATTGGTCTGACATCGATCTATTCAAGCAACCTTTGTACTGAAATTGCTCAAAATATGTCACCGACAACGATTGTCAATGAATATCAAGATGAAGATGGCAATATCGTCATTGTTCGTAAACCAGGTGATTTTGTTGTCTGTAACCTATCATCAATCAATCTTGCCAAGGCTGTTCCAGCAAACGTCATCGAGCGTCTTGTGCGGATCCAAGTCCGGATGCTTGATAATGTGATTGACTTGAACACAATCAGCGTTGGCCAAGCAGAAGCCACGAATAAAAAGTATCGGGCTGTTGGACTTGGAACATTCGGTTGGCACCATTTATTAGCACTTGAGAAATTGTATTGGGAAAGTGATGAAGCTGTTGCATATGCTGATCGTGTCTATGAAGATATTGCTTATTACTCCATTCAAGCATCAATGGAATTAGCGAAAGAAAAAGGCACTTATCAGAAATTTGCCGGCTCAGAATGGGAAACCGGACGCTACTTTGAACGTCGCCAATATACGAGTGATCGCTGGAATAAGCTTCAAAAAGAAGTGGGTGAAAACGGCATGCGCAATGGCTGGCTAATGGCTGTCGCTCCAAATTCATCAACAGCCAAAATTGGCGGTTCAACAGATGGAATTGACCCAATTTATGCTGCCGAATATGCAGAAGAAAAGAAAAACTTTAAATTTAAAGTGACTGCACCTGATATTGATCATCGAACCTATGCTTATTATCGCAGAGCGCGTCATGAGCTTGATCAAATCTGGAGTATCAAGCAAAATGCTCGTCGCCAACGCCATATTGATCAAGGGATTAGCTTTAACTTATATGTCCGCCATGACATTAAAGCACGTGATCTGTTAAACCTACATTTAACCGCTTGGGAAAGCGGCTTGAAGACCACTTATTATGTTCGCAGTACATCTCAAACTGAAATTGAAGAATGTGAAGCCTGCCATAGTTAAATAGTGAATGATTGGAATAAGGAGAGAGTTTAGATGACGATACTTAAAAAAGTACAATTGTTAAACCCTGCTAACCCAAACAAATCAACAGGACTGATTAATGGTCAGTCCTCTGGTTTATTAAATTGGAATGATATTGCTTATCCACAAATGTATGATTTGTACCAGACACTTTTATCAAATTTTTGGAAAGCACAAGAAATCAATATGCAGGATGATATTAAACAATGGGATCAACTAACGGAAACAGAAAAAGACATCTTTTTACGGGTTAATACACAACTTGCTTCATTAGACAGCTTACAAACACCAACTATGACATCCGTTATGGATTATGTAACAGATTCAAGTTTTAAAGCTATTCTAGCTGTTATTTCACAACAAGAGGCCGTCCATAACGAGTCCTATTCATACATTTTGAGCTCTTTAGTTCCATTAAGTGAGCAAAATGCTCGTTTCAATCAAGCAAAGGATGATCCTATTGTTCAAAAACGTAACCAACTGATTTTGGATAGTTATGATGCTTTCCATCAAAAACCAACACCACAACGTTTATTTGAACTAGCTATTAATTCAATTAATCTTGAAGGGATTTACTTTTATGCTGGCTTTGCCTTTTTCTATAATCTTGCTCGACAACAAAAAATGCTGAAAACAAGTACGATGATCAGCTATATTCAACGAGATGAAATGCAGCACGCTTATTTTATTGCTCAGTTTATTCGCATTTTATTAACAGAAAATCCGGAACTCAATACAGAGGCAAATATTCAATTTATTTATGACACGATTGATCAAGCGGTGAAGCTAGAAAAAGAATGGTCAGATTATATTTTAAAAGATATTAGCGGAATTGATCTAACTGAATTTCATCATTATGTGGAATACCTAGCTAACAAGCGTTTTCGTCAAATTGGTGTAGACAATTATTATCCAGAACGAGAAAACCCAATGCCGTGGATTCATGTTTTTAGTGATGAAATGATGAATGAAACAAAATCAGATTTCTTTGAACAAAAATCACGAACCTATACAAAGGTTTCCTCTTCAAATGAATTTGATGAGCTTTAGAAAGGGTCGATTATTGTGAAAGCAGCCATTATATATACATCTGTCACAGGAAACACAGCCGATTTGGCAGAAGAAATTTATCAAGAAATGAAATTACACGTCGATGAAATAGACTTTTTAACCGTCGATCAGGTTGATTATGATTTTTTACCTGATTATGATGTCATCGCCATTGGCACTTATACTTGGGGAAGTGGCGAATTACCAATCGAAATGGATGAGTTATTTTTTGAAATAGAAGAACAGGATTTAAAACATGTTGTGACAGGGATATTTGGAACTGGTGATAGCTTTTATCCTTACTTTTGTGGAGCCGTTGACCGGTTTCGTGACATGCTCTATGTCCATTCAGAATTAGCAGTCACATTAAAAGTAGAACTCCTTCCCCAAGAGGAAGATCTGAAAAAGGTACCTATTTTTTGCGATCGTCTACTAGGGAAATTTGCTCTTGTCTAAATCTAGAGATTGAATTTAACTTATGTTAAGGAAAAATTTGTTTTTTATTCTAAACCTCAAAACATGAGAAACTCAGTTAAAATTTTTTTGGATGACTTCTTTAGTTTTTACTTGTGCTAACAAAAACTAGAAAAAAATTCTATACCGTTTTTCAATCGATTGATGTCTGCAAAGTGCCAGATAGGTATGTTCTATCTTGTGTTTCAGCCAATCAGTCAATACAAATTACCAGATAGATGAGTGCTATCCTTTTTCTAAGACTTTAAAATTTTCACTTCATCAAGCTAACGTACAGAAGGCCTAGTCTTCAACCTCATAATGGTTAAGATTAGGCCTTAATCTATATTTATTATAATATTTAGCCTGCTGTCCAACCACCATCTGCAGTAATAATCGCTCCATTAACAAAGCTCGATGCATCAGATGCGAGGAATAAAGCTACCTCTGCGAGTTCCTCAGATTGACCGAGTGGCGCTGAATCTCCACCAATCGACCCAATTGCTTGACTTCCTAACGGGTGAGGTTCAGTAATAGTTGTTTGAATGTTTGTTGCTACCCCACCTGGTGCAATAGCATTAGCACGGATTTTCCCATGCACACCGTACGTTGCTGCAATATTTTTGGTCATTCCTAACAATCCGTGTTTTGATGAAACATAGGCAGCACCGCCACGAGCGCCAAATAAACCACCTATTGAGGCATTATTTATAATAACGCCGCCTTTTTCTTGTTTTTCCATAATGTTAATCGCTGCACGCGCAGCTTTAAATGGGCCTGTGAGGTTAATATCAATGATGCGATCCCATTGTTCGTCTTTGAGATCACCAACGGGAACAAAATTATCCATAATACCAGCATTGTTAACTAATACATCAAGAGAACCATACTTTTCAACCGCTTCATTAACCATTTTGTCAATATCTTCTTGCTTAGCAATATTACTGACAAGGCCAATTGCTTCACCACCATTTTCAGTGATTGCATTAACAACTTGATCCAAGAGTTCTTTGTTAATATCGGTCGCTACCACTTTTGCCCCTTCTTCAGCAAACTTTTTAGCAATAGCCTCTCCCATTCCAGCAGCAGCACCTGTTACAATAACTGTCTTACCTTGTAATTTCATGATTAATACCTCCCCATTAAACTAATTTTATGACCAACAATTTAATTATATATGTATATTAAGTAACTAGCAATACAAAAATGTGAAATATTGAGCAAACTATCTTGCTATATAGTCAAATTTGAGTTATATCGTTGCAACCCGCAGCAAATCACTTAAGAGAACCGATTACCTTTTCGGTAAGAACCATTTTAGGAATACAAATAACAACTTTATTGTCAGGAATTCAAATCTATAATAACTGTTTAAAAATGGTGTAAATTTGAGTATCAAATAATATTTTGTGGTAAGTATTAAACTTATCTTGTTAAAGGGAAGTGTCAGCTAATCGAATAAAAATTTTTTTACTATTATGATTCAAATATAGCAGTATTAAGTAGCACAACAAAAAAGCCAATCTCTTTATTGGTATAATTTTGCAGATTCGATATACTAATTACCTTTTTAAATCTTGGTTTTTCTGTAAGTGAAAGAATAATATTAGCAATTTTAATATTATTGTTGTCATATAAAAAAGCTTCTTCTTTTCCCGGTTCCATAAACGGTTTTCTTAACTCAAAATAGGTTCCATCGAATTCAACTTTGTAATAGGTTTCATTTGTTCTTAATGTATCAACTGTACTTGAATCCATTGTGACTAAACCTTTATCCTTTTTGATCCCGTTTTTCTCTACTAGAATTGACCAATTTCTTTTTCTTCTTTCTTTTCCATTTTCCAATAAAAAAATAGTCGTATCATTAAATTTAGCTTTGAAGGAATTTCTCCCTTTTAAATACTCAAAAATATTTGTCACAGCAAGATACCCTCTTTTTTCTCCGCCACTTAAAATCCTCTGACGAAAAATAGTCGGTTGCATAGGGCTATTAATAATTAGTGCCACTGATAATACCTCCAATTCAAATAGAAATATAGAATAAAACAAGATCTTTAAATGCTTTGTTAGTTTACTGATTACATTTTACTTTACATTGTTATTTTACCTGTTACCTTTTAGGATAATTAACTTTCAGAAATCACTTTGCTCTTCCCCAATTCAAGAATACTTTCCCATAATCTTTGCATTTATCGTAACTGGAACTTTTCATTTTCCTACAAAAAATCAAGCCCGTCAATATTGAGGCATTTCCTAAGATAGGCTATATCACCCAATGTAAACCCATTACCAATTAATCTTAATCATTATGCGGGGACTTCAACTATCAAGTATCATTCTTCTTGATCTTAAAAAATAAGCCAAAATTATAGTATAGATATTCTTCTTTTAATATATTAATTATTTAAGACAATAAAGAAACTATTGCAAAATGTATGATGTACATCTTGTGACAGCTTTTCTTTTTGTGTAATCTAATCGATAGAACGATGACCCTTTGCATGAATATCGAAGTTCATTCACAATCTTAACTCTCGCCTAGAAAAACTGATTAGGACAAGTCTATTCGGTTTTTCGATCGACCATTTAAAGCAAAATATCGGATAGCACTCTTCTATCATGCATTTCAAACAAAACCCCAAGGCAAAATGACGGATAGAGTCCTTCTATCATGCATTTCAAACAATACCTCAAGTCAAAATGACGGATAGAGCCCTTCTAGCATACATTTCGAACAAAATCCTAAGTCAGAATGATGGATAGAGCCCTTCTATCATGCATTTCAAACAAAATCCCAGGGCAAAATGATGGATAGAGTCCTCCTATCATGCATTTCAAACAATACCTCAAGTCAAAATGGCGGATAGAGCCCTTCTATCATGCATTTCAAACAATACCTCAAGTCAAAATGACGGATAGAGCCCTTCTATCATGCATTTCAAACAAAACCCCAAGGCAAAATGACGGATAGAGTCCTCCTATCATGCATTTCAAACAATACCTCAAGTCAAAATGACGGATAGAGCCCTTCTATCATGCATTTCGAACAAAATCCTAAGTCAGAATGATGGATAGAGCCCTTCTATCATGCATTTCAAACAAAATCCCAGGGCAAAATGATGGATAGAGTCCTCCTATCATGCATTTCAAACAATACCTCAAGTCAAAATGGCGGATAGAGATACTCTATTCGGTGCCTCAAGTTAAAATAGTAAGTTAAAAAATTGAAAAGAATATTTCAATTTTTTAATACTGACAAAGAAAAAAGGCCATTGAACAACATATACTTCATTGTTCAACAGCCTCTTATATATATGTACTAATAATCTGAATTCATTATGCTTTCCATCCAAGATTTTTATAGAGTTAGAGCATATCAAGCTCGAACCACTAACCTCTTGTCTGCTAGCAATTAACGAAGTTATAGCAAGACAAAACATTGATAAACTGATGCTTTTAATTTTTATCAAATCACAAGAATTAGATCAAATATAGTCAATTTATAGCTCCTATTCAGTTACTTAATCTATAAATATTGTATTTTTTACTCGCCATTTTTCTAACGCTATTTTTACCCAAAAGCCATAGATCCCCAACGTAATAATAGATAATAATAGCCATTTAATCCAGTTACCGAATAAACCTATTGCTGAACCTGTAAATCTCAATCTTCTACCTTCTATTACCGTATAATTAATTCTCCAACCATACACCATACACAAAGCCCACGGATAGCAAATTCCTGCAGTACATATAGTAACCAGCCAACCTAATAGGGTCCATCCTATAAGCTGAAATAATCCACCATCAAAATATGATCTTTGTACACTAGCTATATCTTTAGCCATTATAAAGCCCCCCTGTTCAACTAATATATAGTTAAATTCGACAAGTAAATTCGACAAGAAAAGATAAAATACCTTCAAAAACAGGAGGAAAATTTAACTACTTTTTTAAAAAGACACCCTATGCGGATGTCTATAATTCCTCTTTATAATAAATATCCAGTTTACCCCTTGCTTTTTTGACTGCTTTTCTAATTTGTTCTCTAACTTCGTATGGATCTTTTACTTTCTTCAGTTTAAGTACCGGATCCGATATATCTGAGCTGACCACTCCAATGTCACCAACACCACGAGCTTTGTCTATCAGAGTTTGTTTCACTATCACATCCTTGACTTTAAAAATTTCAATGTCATTTAAAGTCTTTGTCACTAAACCTTGTTTACGAACTTTGAGACGTTCATTTGTCAAAGTATAATACTCCCTTGGAATTTTAAAAACCCCGTCTGAATTATCTTGAATACCGTAGAGATCGGTCTCAAATTCTAATAAAATCACTTCTTCGCTCACCCATCCCAGCCCCCATTCTAATCATAATTTACTCCAATTTAATAATACCATAGTAGCACGAAAAGGAAACTACCATTTAAACAAATTTCTATACCACAAATATAAGATTACTTTTAAATAAGACCTTCCTTTCTCAAATGTTAGTATAATAGTCTACACTTATATCAGAGTGCTTGCGCTTCTTTTAACTAACTTTATTATTCAGATAACTCACGGAAAATATTTTACACGTGCAAATAATTATTCTGGTTATTAACAATAATCGTTGTTCAGGCGTTAGTCACTTAAATAGACCGAATAGATCTTATGCGAAACTTCAATCAGTGGGAGCTTTTCGACGCACAGGATGTGCTAGTGCAGACGTTACGACAGGACGTCGTGATCTTAGTCTGTATTCCCTACTCCCTCTGATTGTTAAGGAACACAAGCTAACGTCTTCGCGTCCTGGGACTCAGAATAAGAAAACCACTTATTCTTGCGGTGTAAAGCTCCGTAGTTTTCCTTAGTGCAGTTACTCGTCCCACCGTAAAGATTTGCGGTTACTCGCCCCATCGAAACCCATTGTTGGCCCGAGTTTTACGGACAATTATCTGTGATAAAATATCCCAAGAGAAAGTGCCAAGGGCTTGAAATCCCTTGGCACTTTGATGGAGCTAGAGGGATTTGAACCCTCGACCTCTTGTCTGCCAGACAAGCATTCTCCCACTGAACTATAGCCCCGTATTAAATATTATATTTTTTGTGGTAGTGAAACCACCTTAAGCGCTCTCCCAACTAAGCTAATGCCCCTTAATTTGAATCCTAAATTATTATAGCCGATATCGGGGAAATACTCAAGTCCTATTTATTTTTTCCAAGATTTCAAATGGATCAAACGGATTTGACAAAACTGCTTTGCATTCGTTAAACTAAAGTTAATATTTACGGAAAGGGTGAATTTTTAGCCGATGAAATTATAATCCTATTTTTTTCAGTCTGAACTAAATCTAAGTACGATTAAAGGACTCAACATGAGTTTTTTTCACGTGCTTTCATTTAGTCAAACGAGAATAGGATGTGATCGGCTATATCTTCCCACTTTAACAGCTTTTAGCTGTCGATACCTCCTATTTTCTTATTTAATTAAGTATAAGTAGGAGGTTTTTTTCTGCCTTCTACAATGGGGTGAAAATGAATGGTTATTGTAGAATTAAATCAACTGAAAACATCAGTTAAGGGTGAAGTTTTATTTGAAACGGATCAGCTCTTAATTGAAAAACAAGCTCGAATTGGATTAGTCGGTAAAAATGGGTCAGGCAAGTCAACATTATTAAACATAATCGTTGGTAATAAAGAGCCAGAGCAAGGTCAAATCAAACGTTATGGTTCAATCAAACTACTTCCACAACTCAAAGTAACCGATACATTCGAAAGTGGCGGGGAAGTGACTCAACGTTATATTAATGATGTACTAGCAGAAAAATCTGATTTGCTTTTAGCAGATGAACCAACAACCAATCTGGACCAAAAGCATATCAAACGATTATTGAATCAATTCAATCGTTGGCAAGGAGCGATTGTTATTGTTTCTCACGATCGTTATTTTCTAGATCAGTTATGTGATCAAATTTGGGAGATTGATCAACAGAAAGTTATTATCTATCGAGGAAATTATAGTGATTATCGAAAGCAAAAACAATTGCAAATTGAACAACAAGAAGAAGCTTATCACCAGCACATCCAAAAGAAAAAACAATTGGAGCGTGCGCTAGTCAAAAAAGAACAAAAGGCGCAGCGAGCAACGAAAAAACCTAAAAACCTCAGTTCTTCAGAGGCAAGGATTAAAGGAGCTAAGCCTTACTTTGCGAAGAAGCAAAAAAAATTACACCAAACAAAAAAAGCGATCGAAACACGACTTGAGCAGATGGATCCCGTCGAAAAAGTTTATCAAGAAGCACCGATAAAAATGGAACACCCTGAAGCCAAGCGCTTATCTGGTCGAACGATTTTAAGAGTCGAGGATTTGCCTGGAAAAATTGGTGATCGGACATTATGGGAACAAGCTAATTTTCAAATAAACGGGAACGATAAAATTGCTATTGTTGGTGATAATGGTGTTGGAAAATCCACACTGATTAAAAAAATTATTGATCAAGTGGATGGTATTCAACTTTCACCTGCAATCAAAATCGGCTACTTTGATCAAAAGCTAAAAGGACTTAATTTAGATCAATCGATTTTAACACATGTGAGTGAACATGCCATCCAATCAGAATCCTTAATCCGAACCTGTTTAGCCCGCCTTCATTTTTATCGTGATGATGTTTATAAGCCAATTGATACTTTAAGTGGTGGACAGCGTGTTAAAGTAGCTCTAGCAAAATTACTGGTCAGCGATGCCAACATGCTTATTTTAGATGAACCAACTAACTTCTTAGATATTGAAGCCATTGAAGCACTCGAATCATTACTTTTAGCTTATCCTAGTACGATTCTTTTCGTTTCCCATGATCAGCGACTGATTGAACGAATAGCTACCAAGCTGATCATTATTGAAGATCAAACGCTTCAGTTATTTCCCGGGACATATCAAGAATATCTTCATCCAACAAAAGATGAAGACAATCAAGCGCAAAAATTAATGGTTCTAGAAACAAGAATTTCAGAAGTACTAAGTAAGTTAAGTATTGAGCCAACGGATGAACTTGAAGAAGAGTTTCAAAACCTATTAAAAGAAAAGCAGCAACTTACTAACCACTAAGCGTGCAACGATGATTGCTAATCGATTCAATCATCGTTTTTTACCTCAAAGAAAAACAAAATATTGTCACGAACCATTTCCACACCAAATTCTAATGAAGTAATATTGGGAAGTATGGGTATATCCTTATTGATATTTCAGGTTGGATATTTGATAGTTTGGAAAGAGCAGTATTATTTCCAAATATGCTTAGAATTAGTTTTATCGTAATGGCATTATTTACAGCCGGAAGTTTTAAATTAAAATATTTTATTATAGATAAATAGCCAGGCAAGAGCCTGACTATTTATCCGATTTTAATGTTGATTTTATTTCTGCTATGGACTTTCCTTCTTTTTAAGTTCTTCTATTCTATCCAGTCTATCAATTGAATCTATTCTATTATAACGTCTTGTAAGATTCGTATCTTCTTGAAAAAATGGTAGTAGACCACACTCGGTATAATATTTTAAAGTACTATAACGAATATCTGTTAACCTAACTAGCTCTCCGATAGTTACAAATTCAGAACGACTTATAACTTTATCTGTTCTTCTTCTAGCCATCTATTAAATAACTCCTAAGAATATAGCCAAAATAGATATTAATAGAATAGTTGATTCCATAGCTTCTTTAACAGGGCTATTTACAGGGGAATTTCGTATTTCCTCCATTTTTTCATTTAACTTATTTCTTTCATGTTTTGAGAAGTAATCTTTTAGATGAGAAGATGTGTTCAATAACATAGAGAGTACTGTATTCTCTTGGGTAACTGGTCCATCTTCAAGTAATTCAGCCCTAATCTCTTCTATGATTTTTTGAACTTCAACTTTATTTGGGATGTAAGATTCGCTACTTGAGAGAAAATTCGCTTTACTATCAATTTTCACTGCATTTACTTCTACAAGTGATTTTGCTATAGCTTTAAATAGTTTAGTCTTATATTTTCCTAAATCTTTTGTAGAAAATTCTATTACCACACTCTTGGCACTTTTATCCGATGACTTAAGGAAAGTATAGAATGTTTTTAAATAAGATAGCTTTCTAGGAAGCTCGCCCTTTACTTGTATTTTTTCATCCACATAGTCAATTGTATCATGTAGTATGAGATCCAACATACCCGCAGCTATTAACCAGTTTTCATCTAGACTCAATTTAGGTATTGTTCCGTCTTCTTTTAAGACACATAATAAAAAACTTTGAGAAATTGAATAATCCATAATTACCTCCTTATATTAAAGGGAACATACTACTTATCACTTACCTTGTAATACCATATTTTATTTAAATTGCAAAGAGAACGTTTTATTTCAAAGAAAGATATATAAGACGATAAAAATTAGAAAAGGTAAGGGATAGAAGCATTACTGTATTTTATTATTGTTATAAATTCACATAAAATTAATCTTATTTAACATATACCTTAATTGGAATTTATTTTAAGATCTAATCCTATGATAGGAAAGCAGCCCACTTATTAGGCCTGAAGAGATGATATTATCAAAAACAAATACAATATTTATAGTCATAAATTATCAATAAATGGTAATATAAGGATATTATCATACGTTTTTTTCACCATATGCTATACTAAATGCTATAGATAATATTTTCTAAGCGTTTGTTTTCTTCTATAAATAACCGATAGGAAAGGATGTTGTAAAAAATGAGTACTGAAATAATCTTGATTATTATAGGTGTACTAATTATTATTTATGTTCTTTTTCTAAAAAACACCAAAAAACACGTTCCTGAACAAATAAAGACTAATAGGGCTCCTGAGGAAGTTATTCCAGAAGTGCAACAAAAAATTCAAGCAGGTGAAGGTAAAATATCTGTGATCAAATACGTTCGCGACGAGACTGGTTTAGGATTAACTGACGCGAAGAATCTTGTTGATCAACAGGAAAGGCCGATACAAAAGATAACGATTTCTGACACCGATATTCAATTAAAAATAGAAAACTTGCTTCAATCAGGTGAAGGTAAAATAAAGATCGTTAAGTATGTGCGTGATAAGACTGGCTTAGGGCTAAAAGAAGCTAAAGATCTCGTAGAAGAAGTGCAAAACAGGAACTAGCCAAATTGGACTGAGTCAAAAGGAAATGGATGAACGAGAAGGTGGATGACTTTAAGTGAATTGAAGCAATCATTCACCTTCTTGATCATTAACCTCGGCATTGTCTAAACTTTTCTAATTCATATTTAAGCAAGCTTGACGGATGAGTAGCTCTTTATGATCGGTCGAGAGCTACAAATAACTGCAATGATTCAATTACTCCTTTATCGAAAATTATAATGACACCAAATTTTACAGATAGCTAACCATGATGCCTTTTTTATAGAAAATCCCCACCCCTATTGATAAAATCCCGCCATCGTAGAGAACGAATAACAGATATAAGGCATTTTTAATGAATCCCTTGATTTTTTGTGCAAAATAGTTTAGTATTTAAGTAATTACTTAAACACTTAAGGAGTATTTAAAATGAAAGATGTGTTCAAGGCACTGGCTGATCCGACAAGAAGACAAATATTAATTCTATTAAAGGGTGGAGATTTAACTGCTGGTGAGATAGCGAAACATTTCAATATGTCAAAATCAAGTATCTCACAGCATTTAAATATCCTAAAGCAAGCAGAGCTTGTCTACCATAATAAAATTGGTCAATATATTTATTACACATTGAATACAACTGTTTTTCAAGAACTTGTCAGTTGGACGATGGACTTCATCGATAAAGGAGAGCATGAATAATGAACAAACATATCACCCCCTTGATTACAATCCTCACATCAATTAGTTTGTGGTTGATTTTCTTCAATCAGTTACCCGATCAAGTACCTATGCAATGGGGATTTGACGGTTCTGTTAATTGGTATGCACCAAAGTGGATTGCGTTTTTAGTCAACAATGGACTTTTTATTTTAATCTACCTAACACTTTATATCACCCCTAAAATTGATCCGAAACGAAAAAATTATCAACAATTTTCACGAGCATATCAAATTATTTTTCAAACGATCTTGATTATGTTTTTTCTCATCAATCTATTTGTCCTTTTCACCAGTTTAGGTTATCAATTAAATCTACACGCCTTTGTTCCTATTTTAGTTGGTTTGCTCTTTATTGTTTTTGGTAATTACATGCAAACAGTAAAGCAAAATTGGTTTATCGGCATTCGGACACCATGGACACTTAATAATACAGAAGTTTGGCGAAAAACACATCGACTGGGGTCAAAAGTATTTATTCTGATGGGATTCATTTTTATGGTTATCCCATTTATTTCAGATAAACTGATGTTACCTGTCATATTAATTAGTGTTTTGGTTGTTGTTCTCATCCCAACTGGATACTCTTATTATCTTCATCGAAAATTAAATTAGTTGAAGGGAGGAATTGAAATGGGAGAAGTGGCAAACCTGTTTGAATTATTATGGCCATTACTTGTTTTACAACTTATTTTAATTGTCATCGCTTTAATTGCTTGGTTTAAAACAGATCAAACAAAAGGACCGAAATGGCTCTGGCTATTGATTATTCTATTTGCAAACATCATTGGGCCAATCTTATTTTTTATCATTGGGAGGAGAACGGATTAAATGGATTTAACAATCGAAAAATTATCGAAAAAATTTAACCACCATGTAGCTGTTAATGATATTTCATTTCAGCTAGAATCAGGTCAATGTGTAGCATTACTCGGGGCAAACGGCGCTGGAAAAACAACGACGTTAAGAATGCTATCAGGCCTGCTAACACCCACAGCAGGGTCAATTAAATTCGAAGGATATGAAAATGGGCGGGACATTAGAGAAAAAATTGGTTATTTACCTCAATACCCGGTTTTTCATGGTTGGATGACAGGGAAAGAATTCTTAGTCTATGTTGGACAACTCGCTCACTTAACAAAAAATGATGCAGCAGAACGCGCCGAGCAATTACTCAATCAAGTCGGGATTGCTGATGCTACTAATACTCGGATAAGCAAATATTCAGGCGGAATGAGACAACGCTTAGGAATTGCTCAAGCTTTAATTCACAAACCTTCACTTCTTATGCTAGATGAACCTGTCTCATCACTGGATCCAATCGGCAGACGTGAAGTCTTAACTTTATTAGAAGAATTAAAGCAAGAGACAACGATTCTCTTTTCAACCCATATTCTAAATGACGCTGAGGAAATAAGTGATGGCTTGCTGTTAATGCATGAAGGAAGTTTAGTCGAACAAGGTGATCTTGATGACCTCAGGGAAAAATATCAATCACAAAAAATAGAATTAGATTTTAAAACAACAGATAAGGATCAAATTGATCAGTTAACAACATTAGCTGGGGTTCGTGGAGTCAGTGCTGATCGAGATGGCATCATCTGCCTCGTTGATGATGCTGCCCTAGCAAGAGAATCGATTTTAACTAAGACGTTAGAAATGAATTGGGAGCTAACAAACTTTACTGTTGCCCGAACAACATTAGAAGATATGTTCATGGAGGTGGTCAACAAATGAACCAATTAAAGACAATATTTAAAAAAGAATTATTAGAATCCTGGCGTAACTTTAGCTGGATTTGGGTCCCCATCGTCTTTATTCTCTTATCAATTATGGATCCTATTACCACCTATTATTTACCTGTCCTAATGGATAAAGTCGGAGGTATACCAGAAGGAATGGATTTTGAAATACCTACAATACTTGCGCCTGAGGCATTATCGATGAGTTTAGCTCAAATAAGTTCATTAGGTGCTTTAATCATTATCTTATTGACAATGGGAACGATCGCAGGTGAAAGAAAAAGTGGAATTGCTGAATTAATTCTAGTTAAGCCAGTCAGTCATATCCATTATATAACAGCAAAATGGTTAGCTAAATTCACATTATTCTTTGTTTCTTTTACTTTAGGTATATTATTGGTCGGCTACTATATTAATCAGCTCTTTGGCACGATCACCGTTAGTGAGTTACTATTAACTATTTTGTTTTATAGCTTTTGGATCATGTTTATCATCTCATTAACTATTTTTTATAGTACTTTACTTAAAGGACCTGGACTCGTAGCTGGGGTCACCATTGTTACTCTAATCGCGATGTCAATTTTCAATAGTGTCTTTACTAATCGCTTACCTTGGTTTCCAAGCCAAATCAGCGCGCATATCAATGAAATGGTCTATAGCGGAAGCATCTCAACCGATCTTTGGATAACTGCCTTTATCTTAATTGGATTGAATTGTCTATTACTATTGGCCTCATTTACTATATTTAAGAATAAAAAAATAACTGAATAATATTTCTTCCTGAATGAAAGTGTTAGTTTTTTGGGTCATTAAAACTTCCGTTTCATTCGATAACCGCTTCACTAAAACATTATACTTAAAATGGAAAAAGGGCTGTCAGAGAATATCAATAAAAACCAATACTCTCTGACAACCCTTTACTTTAAACTATTTTAATAAAGCTATTATTTAGCTCGATAAATTGGCATCGTACAGCAACGAAAAGAGCCACCTGATTTAATGATCTCATTAAATGGAACTTCGATCACTTCAAAACCAGCTTCCTTTAATTTCGTGTTTGTCTGTTTGTTTTCAGGTAAGCTGATTATTTTCCCCTCTTCAATCGACAAGACATTCGTTCCTAAAGTAAATTGTTCAGCTTGATCAACATGAATACATTGATAATGTGATTTAATCTTTTGATAATCCTGTTCAGCCATTCCAGTTGGGTAGATCAAGGCATGATTAGAACTCAAAATATTAAAGGTACAATCTAAATGGAGAATATCATCAGTCAAATGGATCGTTTCAATCTGATAATCCGGCAATAACTTCCTAAGTACTTGAACAGCCTTTTCTGTTGTCCGCTTACTTATTCCAACCCAAATCATCTGTCCATCAATTAAAACATCCCCACCTTCAAGCGAATCGATTAGGATTTCCTGATAGGAGATGTCTCTTTCTGTTAAAAACTTCTTTAAAAAAACGATCTCCCGCTCTCGTAATTCTGTTGCCATCTGAGCAACAATAACTTGATTACCAATAGTCACCCCAATATCACGAGTAAAAACCTGTTCATTTAAAGTAGGCTCAGGATCAATCTCCAGCACATTTACTCCATGTTTTTGCATGACTCTGGTAAAAAAATGATGTTGTTCTAACGCCTTATCAATATCTATATTGGCATTTTGATAATATTTCTGGGTCTCGTTAATAACTTGATCAATTTGCATATATGCTGGGGGTGTAACAACGACTTGTTTAAGTTGGTCATACTCATTATGACAAATGTTTTTATTTGCTAAACGCATCTTTATCCTCCTGTTGCTTGTCTCTATCTGCCATTATAACAGATTTTTTCGTCTGAATTGGGCTGCTCATTTTGATAACAATCAAGTTTTACATGAATATTCATAGTACAATTCTATTTATTCATATATACGATAAATCCAAAAGTTTTTTGAATATATATTCAGAAAATTTTTAAAATATATTTTTCAATACATTTCTTTCTAATCCATGGGGGCTAAGCCTACGGAACGTAGATTACACAATGGGGTCATTGACGATTTCATTCCACTTTGGTTAAGATTTACTTATTGTCCTCTTACCCAAATATTCAGTTGGACAAACGAGTCAGCTTCTATCAGTTGCTTCCCCTCACTGATAACACTTGTCATATTCTTGAGCGAAAGGCTGACATCCATTAATTTAATCGAGTAGATGACTAGCCATTAACTGGCTAGTCGACCTCTCACATCAAAAAAGTGACATCATTTAAGATGCCACTTTTCTTTAATATTATCCTTTTGTTACGACAATTTGATCATCAATCAATTGAACATCAATCTTAGCAACATCAGCTTCATCTAATAACAAATCAGTTATACCATCCTCTACTGTTTCTTGAATTACACGTCTTAATGGACGAGCTCCGAAGTCTGGATTATAACCTTTCTTAGCTAAAAACTGTTTCGCTTCAGTTGTAATCGCTAATTGATAATTCTGTTCTTCCAATTGCTCGATAAGTTCATCGAGCATAAGATCAACGATTTTGACTAAATCTTCAGTAGCCAATCCGCTAAAGGTAATGATTGAATCAAAGCGATTGAGAAACTCTGGTTTGAAATAGTCACGTAAGTTTTCTAATGTTGAAACTGCCTCATTTTGATCTTTCGTAAAGCCAACATGGTTTTCTTTAAAACTTGTTCCGGCATTACTAGTCATAATGATCACTGTATCTTTAAAGCTTACTGTTCGACCATGCGAATCGGTTAAATGTCCGTCTTCCATGATTTGCAAGAACATATGCTGAACATCAGGATGAGCTTTCTCAATTTCATCTAATAAAATAAGACTGTAAGGTTTGCGACGTACCTTCTCAGTGAGTTGCCCAGCTTCTTCATGACCAACGTAGCCTGGAGGAGAACCAATTATTTTTGATACCGTATGTCTCTCCATATATTCACTCATATCAAGACGAATTAACGCATCTCTAGTACCAAATAATTCTTCTGCTAAAACTTTAGCTAATTCTGTTTTACCAACACCTGTTGGGCCAACAAATAAAAATGAACCGATTGGACGATCAGCAGATTTTAACCCTGCTCGACTACGGCGAATCGCTTTGGCTACTTTTTCTACTGCATGATCTTGACCAATCACCTTCGCTGTTAGCTGATCGTGTAAATTGCGCATTTTTGTTTGTTCATCAGCTTGCATTTTCTTCACTGGAATACCTGTTTTCTCCTCAATAATCGTTTGAATCTCTTGAACAGACACCTCTGTCGTTGGTGCATCTTCTGCTTCTTCTAATTGTTTTTCTAATTTCAACTCTTGATGACGTAAATTGGCGGCTGTTTCATAATCTTCTTGCTCAGCTGCCCGTTGTTTTTCCTCAGCAATTTCTGCTAAACGTGTTTCAATTGTTGTTTTATCGGATTCTGCATGAAGTAAATTTAATCGTGCACCTGACTCATCAATTAAATCAATCGCTTTATCCGGTAAATATCGATCCTGAATATAACGTTTTGATAGATAAACCGCTTGTTCAATCACTTCATCACTATAGCTGACATGATGATACTTTTCATAACGATCCTTTATCCCTTGCAAAATTTGAATCGTTTGATCAACAGTTGGCTCTTTTACAATAATCGGCTGTAAACGTCGTTCAAGAGCAGCGTCTTTTTCAATTTGACGGTATTCTTTTAACGTTGTTGCACCAATTAGTTGTAGTTCACCACGTGCTAAAACAGGTTTTAAAATGTTTCCAGCATCCATTTGGGAGCCTTCAGCTGTACCTGCGCCAACTAATAAGTGAATTTCATCAACAAATAAAATTACATCGCTTCGTTCTTTTAATTCTTGAATCAGTTGCTTCATTCGCTCTTCAAACTGACCTCGAATACCTGTATTCGCAATTAATGAAGCGACATCTAACAGATACAATTTCTTATTTTTTAATTTATTTGGTACTTGTCCTTCAACTATTTTTAAAGCTAATCCTTCTGCAATAGCTGTTTTACCAACGCCGGGTTCACCGATCAGCACAGGGTTATTCTTGTTTCGACGATTTAAGGTTTCAGTAACTCGCTTCACCTCTTGGTCACGACCAATGACTGGATCAATTAAACCAGCGCGAGCAGCATCTGTTACATTGCGACCCAGTTGATCTAATAATCCTCCGCCACCCTGCTCAGCTTCTGTTCGAACGCGTTGACCTTGTCCTTGATTGGAACTAGCAGTGAAACCATCAAACGGATGATTTCCTGTGCTGCCAAAAAAGCCTGAAGGGTTCATTGATTGTTGCTTTATTTCAGCGAAGCACGTTTCACATAAGTGAACGTTCTCGGTACGTTGATTGATTCGAAGGGTTAGATTAACTGTTGCGGGACGTGTTTGACATTTTTGACATTTCATAATTTACTTTCCTCCTTTTATCCTTGACTAACTTTGACCTTTCATATTTATAGTATACTTTGACCTTGTTTGACTTTCAAGTATTTTGCTTTCTTTTTTTTAAAAAAATTCTCATCCTTGCATATATCAGCACAAGTTTCGATGTTCCATAGAATGTGGAACCTTAGGCAAAGATCATTTGAATCGATTAGTTTTCCTTATCCTTTGATCAAACTGATTTCCTAGTTAAAATCATTACCTAAAGTGAAAAATAAAACGAAACTCCAATCAGTGGGAGTATTCGCTCTTCTCTCACTGATTGAGTTTGGAATTGGGACTCAGAATAAATAAGCCACTTATTCTTACACGATCAAAGAAATAAAAGATTTTATTGGCGATCGTCTAAGTCAAACGATAGCATTCGCCAGAAAGACTTGTAGATAAGCCAAGACTCGATGAGATGTATTTTGTTTTAGAGAACCAAATTCGCTATAAAGACTTGGCGATTAACCAAGTCTTGGTAACATTGCAGATACTTCGTAGCTTTCCTTAGTGCGGTTACTCACTTCACTGAAGGGATTTGCAGTTACTCGCCCCATCGAACTCCCTTGTTGCCCCGAGTTTTACGGACGGTATCTATGATAAATTGTTATCAATCAGACGAGACCATTTACCTTCGCTTATGTTATGATAGATTTATTAATAAGGAGGCGGTTTGAAATGAAATGTACGATTCAAAGTCAAAAGAAACAAGCCACATTAGTCGTTAAGCGATTAGTCCTTTATCAAAACTGTAAACTCATCCATGCTCAAGGTCGATCCGGTCAAGACTATTATTTAATTTTCCATAAAAATCGCTACATCAATACAATAAAAGTAACTGAACTTAAAATAGACTCCTTTATTTCTAAAGCAATCGAACAGGGTTTGATTGTGTCGGCTCCTCACCATGCCATCTATTCACTTATTAATCAACAAGTTTTCTCATGTTTACCACTCGATAAAATGGTTCACCATGCTGAAAATCATCCAAAGCAACTAGAACAAGTCATTATTCTTTCTTATTTTGATCAATATATTGCAAAAGAAAAAATTATCAATCTCTTTATTGAGACTTTCCGCAATCACAGACGTAACGGTAAATTACAACAGGCCTATCAGGTCCTCACTATACTTGAAGATTATGCACCTGAAAATCAATTTGCTCGTGATATCCTTACTTCGTTAACTTTTCAAGGCTATCAATCAGACAATCAAGAATACTTTGCTTTTAATCCACTTCAATCCGATATATTAGAGAAAACATACCTGAAAAACAAACGCCACTTAGAAATCAGTATATTAAGTACAGTTAATCTGCTTAATGAGTATTCTGATGACCAATGGCAACTTTTTCATCACACCTTATCAGACTACCCAATAGATATTCAAGCCAAAACACTTTTTCAACTGTTAAAACAAAAACCCAGCTTAATTGAACAAAAAACGTTCGCAAAAGCACTCCTTAAATATGCAAATGTCAAGCAGTTTTTAAGTATTGTCTTAAAACCAGAGTATCCTCACTCCATTGATCCAACTATCTTTATCGAACAGCTAGAGCAAGCCAGTCAAGACGAGCATCTCGCTATTTTTAACAAAAAACAAAAGCCATTTATTGATCGAATCACCTCATTTCCAATCGAAGATAAAGAAAAAGCAACTCGATTGATTATTGAATCTGCCATCCAAATCACCCCCATTGATGAGGTTCTAAAATGGTTGGATGCTTTTGAGGATACCTTTTCTTTTTACAACCAATTGCTAACCATCAAAAAGCTAGTAGAAAATCCAGACCAACAAGAGAAACTTGCTGAATTCTACCAACGTTTTAACCATCGGGACGGGGCTATTGAATGTTTAAAATGGGAGGCTGAACTCTATCCTACAAAAGAATCTGTTCATAAGAAATTGATTAAACTGTTAAAAGAAACAAATCAAAATGAAGAAGCCGATGCTTATCAAGAACAATGGATCCAACAAACCAAATATTCAACTTAATATTAACTATAAAGATTTATGCAGGGAAGTTAAGAATAAATTGAGAAAGGCGTACAGAAATTAATGAACTTGATTGTATTTTCCTAAACTTGATTGCAAATCAGCGAACTTGATTGTATTTCGCTGAGCTTTAATTCCTGTCAAAAATATAAATAATCAGCCCCTACTTAAGTAAATGCAGGGGCTGTTGGATACTACTATTTTAATTGTTCAAGGGGATCTAAGAGTATATCTTTTAGGACTAAATCATCTAAGGATTTAAACGTGTAACCTTGTTCTTTAAATTCTTTGATTAAATGGCTTAGTGCTTGCGCATTATCTTCATTCACTGTGTGTAGCAGGATAATTGCTCCAGGGTGGAGTTGATCAACAACTTGCTGATAGGCTGACTCCCACCCTTTTTGCTGATCACTATGCCAATCAACAAAGGCAAGTGACCAAAACATATGAATATAACCTAGTTCATTTCCCCATTTTATTGTCTGTTCATTAAAGACCCCTCTTGGTGGACGGAGATAGTGCAGCTTTTCAATTCCAGTTAATTTTTCTATTGCTCGATCTAAATCATTTAATTCTTCTGCTAATTTTTCTTTAGTTAAATCAGTAAAATCAGGATGGTGATATGAATGATTACCGAGCAAATGACCATCATCTGCTATTCGTTTAATTATCTCTGGTGCACTTCTAGCATAATGACCCGTGACAAAGAAAGTTGCCGGCACTTGCTCTTCTTTTAAAACATCCAAAATACCTTCTGTATAACCCGCTTCGTAGCCATTGTCAAAAGTCAAATAGATATTCTTCTCACCTGATTTATCTAGATAATAGCCACCATGCTGCTCTAATATTTCACCGTACTTTCCAACTTCAGGTGGTTGATTACTCGCGCCTTTTTTGTAACCCCAACCATAAGCATAACTAACACTTGGCAGCATTAGACAAGCTATCATTAATACAATTATCATTTGCCATAATTTCTGCAAAGAGATCACCCACTTTTTTTGTTAGTTTACCAAAAGAGCACTTTTTTTATTCAATTCATTTAGTTAACTATGAGAAGGCTGTGTCTATTATCAGCGATTGAAAAAGTTATCATTGATTTGACAGTTACAATAAAGTCATTTACGCTATAAACACAAGATGACTATCCCCTTTTTAGTTTTGATATATAGAAAGAAAGTAGTGTGATTCTGGATCGCTAAAAAGGATTACCTATCATGACATTGGTTTGCTAATCTGAATGGGGACAGATTTTTTAGCCAAATATTAAGCGAGAAAGGAATAAGCAAATTATGTGGTCTATGTTAAAAAAACAAATGAAGCCAATGGACTTTGTTGTTATTATATTCTTCGTTATCCTTTCATTTATACCACTGCTATGGTTTAATGTTCACCATGCTAGCCCATCACAAGATCATACTGTTGCTGTCATTTCAATAGATGGTGAGGTGGTGGATGAGTTTGTTCTGTCTGAAGATACCCCACACCAGGAAGTCACTTACTATCCAAATGAAGGGCAATATAACATTATTGAAATAGATGGACCGCGTATTCGGGTGAAAGAAGATAACAGTCCAGACCAAATTGCAGTGCAGACAAGCTGGATTGAGCGTCCAGGACAAACAAGCATCTGCTTGCCACACCGTTTGATTATTGAAATCAAGGGAACAAGTGATTATGATGATGACGTGATTTATTAATAGGTTAATAAATCACTTTTTTATTCTCGATGAATTTGTTCGAAATATTCAATCAATCATGTTATACTAAATAAAAATTTTTCTTGGGGGATGTGTCATGAACTTCAGTTGGGAGCGACTTTCAGAAATTTTAACGTTAATTTACGAAAGTGATATCGCTCAAATCATAATCGGTGGTTTAATTATTCTAGCGCTTATGCTTTTTCTCAAACGCATAATCAGATCTGTCTTTTCACGCGGAAAATTAATGGATCGACAAGAATCAGATACGATTGAATCATTGATTAATTCTATTATAAAATATGTAGCCGGCATTGGTTTTATCTTTTACGCTTTGACTGTCCTTGGATTGGAAGTAGGCAGTGCGTTAGCTGGTGCTGGGGTACTCGGTATTATCATTGGTTTTGGTGCCCAAAGCTTGATCCAAGATTTATTAGCCGGTTTATTTATCGTCTATGAAAAACAACTTAAAAAAGGAGATTGGATTCTAATTAATAATCTCCATTCTGGGACAGTTGAGGGAATTGGATTTCGAATCTTAAAGCTACGCAAATGGACTGGAGAGCTTCTAACCATTAATAACGGGCAGGTTCAAACCATAGAAAATTATAATGATGGTGAAATGCAACTCGTTGAAACCATTACCACAAGCTTTTATCAAAACCCTGCTGAAGTTATACAGGTTTTAGAAGAGGTCTGTGTCGTTCTAAATCAAAAATTAGGTAATGAACTTAAAAAAGATTTGAATGGTGAACCGATTCAACCATACAAATTTATTGGTACAGGATCGTTAAATGATAATTATCGTGGATACAGTTATCAGATCATTGGGCTTTGTAATGATAAGACTTATTTCCAAACAGCTCGTGATGCGAGAAGTATAATTGCTCAACACCTATACGATCACAACATAAGAATGCCGGAACAACCGATTTTAATAAAAGAACAGCAAAACGATTAAAATACGAACAATTGGCGCATCGTTTTGAGTCCCTTAGCGGATTCAGAACGATGCGCCTAATTTTATTCATCTAGTCATTCAACTTTTACACAATAAAACGCAACTTCAATCAGTGGGAGTCCACTGATTAGGACTTAGAATAAGTAAGGCACTTATTCTTGCACGATCAAAGAAATAAAAGATTTTATTGGCGATCGTATAA
The DNA here is from genome assembly GCF_052055485.1 of Amphibacillus sp. Q70. Classification (GTDB taxonomy): domain Bacteria; phylum Bacillota; class Bacilli; order Bacillales; family Amphibacillaceae; genus Amphibacillus. The sequence continues at coordinate 3,999,359 of NZ_CP197171.1, forward strand.
GTCAAACAATGG